>CALANQ010000331.1 GCA_937926025.1 uncultured Acidimicrobiales bacterium | reverse complement strand
TGGAGCGCGAGGGCGGCGAACCCGGCCAGAAGGACGCCCGCAAGGTCCGGGCCTTCATCGAGAACGCCCGAGCCGCCGCCCCGGAGGAGGACGAGTTCCCGCCCGACCCCGAGTCCGGCGCCCCGTTCGACTGGATGCAGGACGGTTCCCCGTGACCGCCGCCGACCGCCGCGGGCGATGGCGCTGCTGCTGAACGCCTGACCGGGCGCGCCCCCTCGGCGCGCCCGTCGCTTCGCAGTTGTCCACCCGCCTGTCCTGCTCCGTAACGTGAGGTACCCATGACGTCCACCACGCCCGACTCGTCCTTCATGGGCGAGCCCGACGCCACCGGCCGCTTCGGCCGCTTCGGCGGTCGGTTCATCCCCGAGACCCTGATGCCGGCCTGCATCGAGCTCGACGCCGCCTTCCGCGACGCCTGGGCCGACCCGGCGTTCCGGGCCGAGCTCGACGAGCTGCTGCGCAGCTACGCCGGCCGCCCGTCGCCCATGACCGAGTGCCACCGCCTGTCGGAGGAGCTGGGCGTCCGGGTCCTGCTCAAGCGCGAGGACCTCAACCACACCGGCTCCCACAAGATCAACAACGTCCTCGGCCAGGCGCTGCTCACCAAGCGCATGGGCAAGAAGCGCCTGGTGGCCGAGACGGGCGCCGGCCAGCACGGCGTCGCCACCGCCACGGCCGCCGCCCTCATGGGCTTCGAGTGCACCGTGTACATGGGCGAGGTCGACATGGAGCGCCAGAAGCTCAACGTCTTCCGCATGCGCCTCCTCGGGGCCGAGGTGAAGCCGGCCCTGTCGGGCAGCCGCACCCTCAAGGACGCCGTCAACGAGGCCATGCGCGACTGGGTGGCCACGGTGGAGACCTCGCACTACTGCCTGGGCTCGGTCATGGGCCCGCACCCGTACCCGTGGCTGGTGCGCGAGCTGCACCGGGTCATCGGCGACGAGGCCCGCGAGCAGGCCCGTGCCCTGCTCGACGGCGCCGACCCCGACGTGGTGGTGGCCTGCGTGGGCGGCGGCTCCAACGCCGCCGGCATCTTCTCGGGCTTCGCCGACACGTCGGCGGCCCTCGTCGGCGTGGAGCCGGCCGGCGGTGCCGCCGTCGGGGCCGGCATCCCCGGCGTCGTCCACGGCATGCACTCGTACCTGATGCAGGACGAGTGGGGTCAGGTCGAGGAGGCGGAGTCGATCTCCGCCGGGCTCGACTACCCGGGCGTCGGTCCCGAGCACGCCCACCTGTCCGACATCGGCCGGGCGCAGTACCACCCGGTCACCGACGCCGAGGTCATCGAGGCGTTCCAGGTGCTCACCCGCACCGAGGGCATCATCCCGGCGCTGGAGCCGGCCCACGGCCTGGCGTGGATCCTGCGGGAGGCGCCCACCATGCAGGGCCAGACCGTCCTGCTCAACCTGTCGGGCCGGGGCGACAAGGACGTCGCCCAGATGATGGACATCCTCGCCCCCGAGGGAGGCGAGTCGTGAGCACGCCCACCATCGAAGACCGCTTCCGCCAACTGCGCGGGCAGGGCCGCAAGCTCCTCGTCCCGTACCTCACCGGCGGCCTCGGCCCCTGGACCGAGCACCTGCGGGCCATGGCCGACGCGGGCGCCGACGCCATCGAGGTCGGCATCCCGTTCTCCGATCCGGCCATGGACGGGCCGGTCATCCAGCAGGCCTCGGAACTGGCGCTCCAGCAGGGCACCACGCCCGGCTCGGTCCTGGCCGACCTGCGCGGCGTGGACGCCGGCGTCCCGCTGGTGGCCATGACCTACTACAACCTCGTGTTCCACATGGGCGACGAGCGCATGGCCGGCGAGCTGCACGATGCCGGCGTCACCGGCGTCGTGCTCCCCGACGTGCCCATGGAGGAGCAGGGCCCGTGGCGGGCGGCGGCCGACCCGGCCGGCATCGAGACCATCCTCATGGCCGGTCCCATCACCCCCGACGACCGCCTGGCCCGGGTCTGCGAGCAGAGCCGCGGCTACATCTACGGCGTGAACCTCATGGGCATCACCGGAGAGCGGGCGTCGCTCGGCGAGCAGGGTGCGGTGCTGGCCAAGCGCATCAAGGCGTTCACCGACAAGCCGGTGCTGATGGGCTTCGGCGTCAGCACCCCGGAGCAGGCCGTGGAGGTGGCAGCGGAGTCCGACGGCGCCATCGTCGGCACCGCCGTGGTGCGCCGCATCCTGGCCGGCGAGTCGCCCGAGCAGCTCCACGCCTACATCGCCAGCCTCCGCACCGCCCTCGACCAGCCCTGAACCGCCCGAGGCCGCATCCGGCGCCCTTGCACGAGCAGGGTGCGGGTCAGGGGGCGCTCCAGAAGGCGCCGGCCACCACCCAGTTGTCGCCCCGCTTCTCGAGGTCGATCTGGATGGTGCCGGGGCCGCCTCGGAACAGGCAGCCGGACGTGTCGAACTCGCCGGTGGAGCAGGCGTTGTACAGCGAGTAGTCGCCGGGGGCCGCCTGCCAGATGTTGTCGATGGCGGCCGGATCGGCGACCGTGGCCGCGGTGACCTTGTCGTCGGCCTTCCAGGCGTCGTAGAGCTTCTGCGCCACGTCCTCCTGGTCCGGCAGGCCGACCGGAGCCGCGGGTGCGGCGCTGGTGGGCACCGCCGTGGTGGTGGGGGCCTCGGTGGTGGTGGGCGCCGCCGTCGTGGTGGTGTCCTTGCCGGCGTCGCTGCCGCCCGACGAGCAGGCGGGGGCGAGCAGGCCGATGGCCGCGGCGATGAGGGTGGCGGCCACGGCACGGGTGCTGGGTCGGGCGAACGTCATGGTCGGCCACCTTACGGGTCGACCTGCCCCGACCCGGGTCGGTGGTCAGGCGCCGCCGTCCAGCTGGCGGTGCAGGAACTCGATGGTGCGCTCCCAGGCCAGCTCGTCGGCCACGGGCACATGGGCGGCGGCCCGGTCGGCTTCGGCGAACCAGTGGCCGGTGCCGGGGTAGCGGTGGAACTCGACGTCGTGGCCGCACAGCTTGAGCTGGGCCTCGAGGTAGTTCACGCTGTCTTCGGACTCGAACTCGTCGATCTCGGCGAAGTGGCCCTGGAACGCGGCCCGGGCGGGGGAGAAGTCGATGTCCTGGCCGCCGTAGTAGGCGGTGACGGCCGCGACGTCGTCGGGGAAGCGGGTGGCCGCCCAGAACGCCCACGAGGCGCCCATGGAGTACCCGAGGATGCCGATGCGCCCGGCGGGGGTGGCGGGCATCGAGCGCAGGGCCGACATCGACGACACCACCAGGTTGGCGGTGCGGTTCGGGTCGGTGGAGGCCAGCAGTGCCTCGGCCTCGTCGGGCGTGTCGGCGGTCTGCCCGCCGCCGTGCAGGTCCGGGGCCAGGGCCACGAAGCCGGCGTCGGCCAGGCGGTCGCACACCGTGTGGAAGAAGGGGGTCAGCCCCCACCAGGCGTGCAGAACCAGGACCCCGGGCCCCGAACCGGAGTCGGGAGCCACCACGTACGCCTGGCCTGCGGAACCGGAACCGTCGGACATGGCGTGGACCGTAGCGGTGCCGTGGCGCCGCGCCGACCCGGTGCTCGTACGATGGGCCCGTGACCGAGGAGCGAGCGTTCGACCACGGCTGCCCGCTGTGCGAGGCGGCGCAGCTGACGCCCTGGCACCACGAGGACGAGGTGTGCTGGATCGCCGACTGCACCATCTGCGCCACGCCGATGGTGGTCTGGCGGGGGCACGGCACCGAGCCGCCGGAGCACGAGCGCGGCCACATGATGGCGCAGCTCGTCCGGGTGGCCCAGGCCAACCTCGGGGCCCACTGGATCGACGGCAACATGCGCAACATCCCGGACCACTTCCACGCCCACGCCCGCCCCGAGGGCGGCTTCTTCGGACCCGGCGGCGGACCCGGCCGGCTGCTCGGGTGAGCGGGGCGACGTGGTGAGCATGCCGGTCGACGGTCCCGACGTGAACGTGTTCGACGCCGTGGGCGGACTGCCCTGGTTCGTGGCGCTGGTCGAGCGGTTCTACGCGGGCGTCGCCGACGACCCGGTGCTGCGGCCGCTCTACCCCGAGGACCTCACCGGGTCCATCGAGCACACGGCCGGGTTCCTCGCCCAGTACTGGGGCGGAGGCACCGCCATGTACTCCGACCAGCGAGGCCACCCCCGCCTGCGCATGCGCCACGCACCGTTCGTGATCGGCCAGGCCGAGCGCGACGCCTGGCTCCGCCACATGGTCGACGCCGTGAAGACCGGGGGCCTGCCGCCGGAGCTCGAGCAGCGCATGATCGACTACTTCGAGATGGCCAGCACCCACATGATCAACGACCAGCCCCTGGGCCTGCGCCCCTGACGATGGCCACCGCCAGCTGGCTGCTGCTGCACGGCACGCCGATGGATCCGGCGGTGTGGGACGGCGTGCGCCCGCTGCTGGCCGCGTCGCACCCGGTCCTCGCCCCGCACCTGGCCACCCCGCGGTCTGCGGCCGACGCGCAGGCCGAGCTGGCCGCCGAGGCGCTGACCCACGTGGACGAGGCCGACGGCGGGCTCCACGTGGTCGGCCACTCGTTCGGCGGCCAGGTCGCCATCGAGGTCGCCCTGCTCGCGCCCGAGCGGGTGCGCTCGCTCACCATCCTGTGCAGCCGCGCCGCCCCGTTCCCGGCGTTCTCTGCCGCCGCGGCCAACGTGCGCAGCGGGGGACCGGTCGATGTCGACGCGGCGCTCGCCCGGTGGCTCCGACCCGACGAGGTCGAGGCCGCCGGACCGGTGGTCGCCTACATCCGGTGGTGCCTCGACGGCGTCGACCGGTCGATGTGGGCCGACGAGCTCGACGCCATCGCCACCTACGACCGCACCGCGGACCTCGTGCGCATCGCGGCGCCCACCACCGTGATCGCCGCCGAGCTCGACCAGGTGGGCACGGTCGCAGAGATGACGGCGATGGCGGAGCACGTCCCCGGCGCCGAGCTGCACGTGTTCACCGAGGCGTCGCACATGTCGCCCTTCCTCGACCCCGAGGCGCTCGCCGCGCACCTGCTCGCCGCCGCCTCGCGGGCCAGCCGGTACGGTGACCGCCATGGCTGATGCTCCCGCCGCGGGCGACCGCGCTCCCGCGTTCCACCTGGCCGACCAGAACGGCGACAAGCTCCGGCTGTCGTCCTACAAGGGCCGCAAGGTGCTCGTGTACTTCTACCCGAAGGCCGACACGCCCGGCTGCACCACGCAGTCCTGCGAGCTGTCCGCCATCAAGGACGACATCGGCGACACCGCCATCATCGGCATCAGCCCCGACCAGCCCGAGAAGCTGAAGAAGTTCGACGAGAAGTACTCGTTGGGCTTCACCCTGCTGTCGGACCCCGACCACGTCACCGCCGAGAAGTACGGCGTCTGGGGCGAGAAGGTCAACTACGGCCGCAAGTACATGGGCATCATCCGCTCTGCGTTCCTCATCGACGAGAAGGGCAAGGTCAGCCACGCCTGGCCGAAGATCAGCCCGAAGGACACGCCGAAGAAGCTGCTGAAGGCCCTGGCCGAGGACTGATCCCGCCGGATCACCGGGCGGGACCCGGGTCGGGCGCCGCCTACACTCGTCGCTCGCAGCACCACCTGCCCGGGTGGCGGAATTGGCAGACGCGGGGGACTCAAAATCCTCTGCCCTCACGGGCGTGCGGGTTCGATTCCCGCCCCGGGCACCACGGCGGCGCCGTGGCTCAGGTCTGGCGGCCGGTGCTCAGCGCGTCGGCGATGCGCTGGGCCAGCGGCGTGGACCCCAGGTCGTCGAGCGGGACCGGCAGCGGGATGCGCCAGTTGGGGTGCTCGTCGATGGTGCCGGGCACGTTGGGCCGGTGCTCCGCACCGACCAGGTCGTCGAGGGCCGCGGTCACCAGCATGGACGGGGCGGCGGCGAGCGCGGCGTGGGCCGCCACCGCGACCTCGTCCACCGGGGCGTCGTCGCCGCAGGCGGCGGCGACCCGGAGGCGGTGGCGGAACATCTCGTCGCCGTCGGCCGGGACCGTCACGCCGGCCGCCTTCTGATCGGCGAGGTCGACGCCCGACCACACGCCGGCCACGGTGGGCAGGTCGTGGGTGGTGATGGCGGCCATGGCTTGCTGCGGCCACTGCACGGTGGGCTCGTCCTCGAACCAGAGCAGGCGGGTGGACAAGATGCCCCGGCTGCCCAGCTGGTGGCGGATGCCGTCGTCGACCGTGCCCAGGTCCTCGCCCACCACCAGGGCGCCAGCCCGGGCGCTCTCCAGGGCGACGATGTCCAGCAGCTCGGTGCCGGGCCACCCGACGTAGGCACCGTCGGACGGGTCGACCCCCGGCGGGATCCAGAAGAGGCGGAGCAGGCCCATCACGTGGTCGATGCGGATTCCGGCGCCGTGGCGCAGGTTGGCGCGGAGGGTCTCCGCGATGGGCCGGTAGGCGAGCGAGCGCACCTTCCACGGCACGAACGGCGGCAGGCCCCAGTCCTGGCCGTCGGGCCCGAGCAGGTCGGGCGGGGCGCCGATCCGGGTGCCGAGCGCCAGGTGGTCCTGCCACTGCCACGCGTCGAACCCGTCGGAGGCGAACCCCACCGCCAGGTCGGTGATGAGCCACGACCGGGCACCCGACGCGGCCAGCTGGGCCTCGGCCAGCAGCTGCAGCCACGACCAGAACGCCACCCGGTCGGTGCGCTCCCGGACGAAGCGGGCCACGCCGGCGGTGTCGGGCCGTCGGAGGTCGTCGGGCCACGTCGCCCAGCTCGGCCCGTGCTGCTCCGCGATGGCGCAGTACGTGCCCCAGAGCCACAGCTCTGCGGTGGCCGGGACCGTCCGGCCCGCCGCGCCCGCAGCCAGGAGGTCGGCGGCGGCGGGGACCGCTGCTGTCGGCGATGTGGCCGATGCGGCGGGGGAGAAGGTCAGCGGGCGCTGCTCCCACAGGCGCTCCAGGACCGAGAGCTTGAGCGTCCAGGCTGCGTCGCGGTCGATGCGGTCCGACGCGTTGAGCGCCGCGCCGGCCCGCAGCGCCTCCTGGACCACCGCCTGGTCGAGGCCGCCGTCGCGGGCCAGGGTGGCCACGTCGAGGTAGATCGGGTCCAGGAAGCGGCGGCTGCTGGGGGAGTACGGGCTGTTGGCCGGCGGGCCGCCCGGCGCGTTGGCGTGCAGCGGGTTCAGGCCGATGGTGGCTGCGCCCCGCTCCGTGGCCCAGCCGGCCAGGAGGCCGAGGTCGCGCAGATCGCCGATGCCCCAGCTGCTGGCGGATCGGGCGGCGTACAGCTGGGCGGTGATGCCCCAGGCGTGGAACCCCTCGGGCACGTGGGCCCGCGGCGGCACCACCACGATCTGCTCCACCTGCGGCGCCGACCGGCCGGCAGCAGCCTCGACCCGGTGGTAGCCGAGCGGCAGGTCCGCGGGGAGGGCACCGTCGCGGATGGTGCGCTGGCTGCCGTCCTCCAGGAACACGGTGGCCCGACCGGTGACCGACGACGTGGCGGCCGTGCCCGCCGGCACCACCTGGAGGGGTGTGCTGCGCGGCGCGGGCTCGTCGGGGTCGTCGGTCGGCGCGCCCATCGCCCGGCGCAGGGCGGCCGCCGCCTCGGGGGAGGGCGTCTTCCAGGACCCCCAGACATCGTGGTAGCCGGGCTGGATGCCCCAGTCGTGCGGGTCGTCGGTGGCAGACATCCCGTCCATTGTGGCGGCCGGGAGCGGAGGTGCCGACCTGCGCCTCCCGGGGGTGGGCGGGCACCGGCGGAGGCCGTGCCTAGACTCCGCTCCGTGGGCCGCACCCTCATCGAACGGCGTCTTCGAGACGTGTCTGACCGCCTGAAGGCGGTGTCGCGCGATGTCGCGGTCGCCGAGGAGCAGCTCGCCCACCTGGCCGAAGAAGCCGACGAGGCCCGCCTGCGGGCCCTCGTCTCGGAGACCCCGGTCGCCGAGCAGGAGCACCACGAGGCCGAGCGCCACGCCGATGCGATGCGCCGCCACCACGCCGACCTGCTCGCGGAGCTCCGCCAGCTCGAAACCACCCAGGACGACCTGCTCGACCGGCTCGTCGCCGCCACCTGACAACCCCCAACACTGGAGTGCAACGGTGCCCACCCGTGTCGTGATCGCCGAAGACGAGGCCATCATCCGCCTCGACCTCAAGGAGACCCTGGAAGAAGAAGGCTACGAGGTCGTGGCCGAGACCGGTCGAGGAGATGAGGCGGAGCTGGTGCGGGAGCACGATCCCGACGTCGCCATCCTCGACATCAAGATGCCCGGCCTCGACGGGCTGTCCGCCGCCCGGGAGATCGCCGGCGAGCGCCGCGCTGCCGTGCTGATCCTCACCGCCTTCAGCCAGCGCGACCTCATCGAGCGGGCACGCGACGCCGGCGCCCTCGCCTACCTGGTGAAGCCGTTCCAGAAGGCCGACCTGTTCCCGGCCATCGAGGTCGCCCTCGGTCGCTTCCAGGAGCTCAAGGCCCTCCACGACCAGGCCACCTCGCTCGAGGAGCAGCTCGAGACCCGCAAGACGGTCGACCGGGCCAAGGGCCAGCTCATGGACCAGGGCGGCATGACCGAAGCCGCCGCCTTCGCCTTCATCCAGAAGACGGCCATGGCCGAGCGCCAGACCATGAAGGCCGTGGCCCAGCGGATCCTCGACGGGGAGCTGGCGCCGGCCTGACCAGGTCGTTCGCGGGTTCTCGGAGCCTTTACCTCCCTCTGCGGTCGGCTCCCGCATCATCCCTGCCAGGCAACGATGCCTTGGGCGGCCCCACCGGGCTGGAGGAGATGCAATGAACGAGACCGAGGTCGCATGGATGCAGGAGGGGCTCTGCCGCTTCTACCCGCCGGCTGCGTTCTTCCCGAGCGACGGCAACGGCGTGACCGCTGCCCGAGCCATCTGCGCGGAGTGCCCCGTGAAGGCCCCGTGCCTCGAGTACGCCCTCGAGAACCGCATCGAGCACGGTGTCTGGGGCGGCTGCTCCGAGCGGGAGCGCCGCCGCCAGCTCAAGCGCCGCCGCCAAGAGGCCGAGCAGCGCAACCTCGTCG
Organism: uncultured Acidimicrobiales bacterium; assembly: GCA_937926025.1. GTDB lineage: Bacteria > Actinomycetota > Acidimicrobiia > Acidimicrobiales > Iamiaceae > Aquihabitans. The sequence continues at coordinate 5,973 of CALANQ010000331.1, read as the reverse complement.
CCAGCTGAGCGACGACCCGTCCACGGACGAGCGCGCGCTGGTCAGCCGCGCTGCTGTCCGTCCGTCTGCTGAGCGGACCTTGTCCAGAGGGCCGCTCAGCAGACGATCTCCGTCGGTCAGCGGACGACGGTGGTGACCCGGCGGCGACGCCACCAGGGCACCAGCGAGGCGACGAACACCACGACGCCCGCAACGATGAACAGGGTGGCCGACCGGCCATCGACCTGCACGTCGGTGTTGCGGTCCTCGACGATGAGGGCGGCGATGCCGACGCCCATCGTGAGCAGGCCGACCACCGCCGCGCCGGCCCGGTCCTGGTCGGCGAGGGTGGCGATGAGGATGGCGGCCCCCAGCACGATGGCGGCGATGGCGGCCACGGGGCTGAAGCCGTAGCCGGCGACGGAGCCCGAGATGGCGAGCAGATCGCCGCCGAAGTCCACATCGAGGGCGGCGGCGATGCCGAGGCCGAAGAGCACGGCGCCGGCGATGGCGGAGATGACCTGGAAGATCCGCAGGGCCGCCGAGCCTGCTGGACGCTCCTCGACCTCGGTGACGGCGTGGCGGTGGTCGGGATGGATGACCTGTCCCATGGTTTCGTCCCCTTCGCTGGGTGGTGGATGGACGACGCCCGGTACCCGGTGCGCACGGCGACCAGTCCACCCGGCCCGTCGCGGCTGTCAGACCCAGCCCGTACGATCGACGGCCATGCGGTTCATGCTCATCGACGGCAACTCCCTCACGTACCGGGCGTTCCACGCCCTGCCCACCGATCTGGTCACGGCGTCCGGGCAGGTGACCAACGCCGTCTTCGGCTTCACGTCGATGTTCATCAACCTGGTCCGCGACCACAAGCCCGACGCCATCGCGGTGGCGTTCGACCGGCCCGAGAAGACGTTCCGACACGAGCGCGACCCCGAGTACAAGGCCAACCGCATCGCCGCCCCGGACATCCTGCGCCAGCAGCTGCCGCTGGTGCGCCAGGTGGTCGACACGCTGGGCGTCACCGCCATCGAGCAGGTGGGGGTGGAGGCCGACGACATCATCGCCACCTTCGCCACCCTCGCCGCGGAGCGCGGCGACGACGTGCTCATCGTCACCGGCGACCGAGACAGCTACCAGCTGGTCCAGGACCCGCACATCAAGGTCGTCTACAACAAGCGCGGCGTGTCGGACTACGCCCTGTACGACGAGGCCGGCATCGTGGAGCGCACCGGCGTGCACCCCACCAAGTACGTCCAGTACGCCGCCCTCCGCGGCGACAACTCGGACAACCTGCCGGGGGTCCCCGGCGTCGGGGAGAAGACGGCGGCCAAGCTCATCAACACCTACGGCGGCATCGACGGCATCTTCGAGCACGTCGACGAGCAGACGCCCAAGCTGCGCCAGAACCTCAGCGAGAACGAGGACCGCGCCCGCAGCAACGTCGAGATGATGACCCTCATGCGCGACGTCGAGCTGCCCGTCTCCCTCGACGAGCTCGGCTTCCCGCAGCCCGACACCGACGAGGTGCGGGCCCTGTTCGACTTCCTCGAGTTCCGCACCCTCTACGACCGCCTCGCCGAGGCGCTCGAGGCCGACCTCGGCAGCAGCGGGTCCGCCGTCGACGTGCTGGAGGCCGAGGTGCGCGTGCTCGACGTCGCCGCCGACGCCGTGGCCGCGCTCGACGCGGCGGCCGCCGCCGACGGACCGCTCGCCATCGAGATGGCCTGGTCGGGCACGCCCGGCCGGTCCTCGGTCGAGGGGCTGGCCTTCGTGGTCGACACGGAGACCGCCGACGTGGCGTGGATCCCCGGCGAGGTCCTCGATGATGCCGCGGTCCGCTCGGCGGCCGCCGGCGCGCTTGCGGCTCGGACCATCGCCGCCCACCCGGCCAAGCCGATCCTGCGCAGCCTCCTGGCGGCCGACGACGCGACGCCGCTTCCGGGCATCGCCATCGACACCACGCTCGCCGCCTACCTCCTGGACCCGGCCGAGACCCGCTACTCCATCGAGGACGTGCTGGCCCGCTACGCCCACCTGGAGCTGCCTCCTGGGACGGCGGCGCCCGCCGGCCAGCTCGACCTCGGGGGCGACGCCGTCGACCTCGGGCTGCTCACCGCACGCCACGCCCTCGCCGTGTCCCGGCTCATCGACCCGATGCTCGCCTCGCTCGACGCCAACGGCCTGCGCGCCCTCCACGACGACATCGAGACCCCGCTGGTCGCGGTGCTCGCCAAGATGGAGCACGTCGGGGTCGGCGTGGACCGGGCCGAGCTGGAGGGGCTGAACCAGCGCCTCACCGCCGAGGTCGCGGAGCTCGCCCAGGCCATCCAGGACGACGCCGGCGAGGAGTTCAACGTGAACTCCACCCCGCAGCTCCGCACGATCCTCTTCGACAAGCTCGGCCTCACGCCCACCAAGAAGACCAAGACCGGGTTCTCCACCGACGCCGCGTCGCTCGAGAAGATGGAGGGCCAGCACCCCATCATCGAGCACCTCCTCCGCTACCGGGAGGTGGAGAAGCTGCGGTCCACCTACGGCACCGGGCTGCTCGCCGAGGTCGGCCCCGACGACCGCATCCACGCCACCTTCAACCAGACCGTGGCCCGCACCGGCCGGCTCTCGTCCGACGCGCCGAACCTCCACAACATCCCGGTGCGCTCGGAGCAGGGGAAGCTGTTCCGCAAGGCGTTCGTCCCGGCTCCGGGGTGCGAGCTGCTGGTGGCCGACTACAACCAGATCGAGCTGCGCTGCATCGCCCACCTCGCCGAGGACCCGGGGCTGCTCGCCGCCTTCAACGCCGGCGACGACATCCACACCGCCACCGCGGCGCGGGTCTTCCACGTCGACCCCGCCGACGTCGACGGCGGCCAGCGGGCCAAGGCCAAGATGGTGTCGTACGGGCTGGCCTACGGCATGGAGGCCTACGGGCTGGCCACCCGGCTCAACATCTCCCGGGGTGAGGCGGCCGAGATCCTCGACGCCTACTTCGCCGCCTTCCCGTCGGTGAAGGCGTACATGGAGCGCACCGTCGCCGAGGCGCGCGAACGCGGCTACACCGAGACGCTGTTCGGGCGGCGCCGCCCCATCCCGGAGCTGGCATCGCCCAACCGGGGCATCAAGCAGGCCGGCGAGCGTCAGGCCATGAACGCCGGCATCCAGGGCCTGGCTGCCGACATCTTCAAGGTCGCGCTCATCCGCCTCGACGCCGCGCTGGTGGAGCGCAGCCTCCAGAGCCGCGTGGTGCTCCAGGTCCACGACGAGGTCATCCTCGAGGTCCCGCCGGCGGAGCACGACGAGGTCGGCCAGCTCACGCTCGACGTCATGCACGGTGCCGCCGACCTGAGCGTGCCGCTCGAGGTCAACCTGTCGTTCGGCGCCACCTGGGCCGAGGCCAAGTAGCCGCCAGCACGGTCGTCGTCGGTGCGCGAGGCTCCGGCGCCATGACCGACGCCACGGACCCCAGCGGCACCGCCGCCGCCAACATCGCCCTCGTCACCGAGTTCTGGGAAGCGCTCGGCCGGCGCGACTTCGCCGCCGTCGGCTCGTTCATGGCCGACGACGGGCACTACGTCGACGTGCCGGTCATCGGCATCGACGACGGCGCCGTCGGCCCGAAGGCCACCGAGGCGCGCCTCACCCTCGGCATCGCGCCGCTCCAGGCGTACGAGCTGCACGACGGTCCCATCGTCGCCATGGGCGACATGGTGGTCACGGAGCACGCCGAGACGTGGACGTGGGACGACGACCACACCGTCCGCCTCCCGTTCACGTCGGTGATGGAGATCCGCGACGGCAAGGTGGCCCGCTGGTGGGACTACCTCGACCTGTCGACCTTGATGAACGCCGCCCCCGCCTGGTGGGTCGACCACATCGCCCCGGGCTACCAGTAGCAGGGGCTCGCTCCGCTTCGCCCCGTCTCCTCACTCGCTTCGCTCCGTTCGTCGAGTTTCGATCGACGGGCTGACGCCCGGCCGTCCTCGCTCGGGCGCACGACTTCGTCGCACGCCCTCGGCTTGAGGGGGCTCCGCAAGCTCTGCCCCCTCAAACTCCCCCGGGCTCGCTTCGCTCGAACCCCGAACCCCGAACCTCGAACCCCGAACCCCGGGCTCGTGCTGGCCTTGTCAGCTCGACACGGGTGTGGTCAGGTGAGGGGGAAGCCGACCGCGGACTCGAGCTCGGCGAGGGCGACGGTGGGGTCGGTGACCTTGATGGTCTGCATCCCCAGGGCCTTGGCCGGCTTGAGGTTGATGCCGAGGTCGTCGAGGAAGACGGCCTGGTTCGGGGTGATGGCCAGGCGCTCGCAGGCCAGGTCGTAGAACGCCGGGTCGGGCTTGCGGACGCCGACGACGCTGGACTCGATGACCACGTCGAAGTGGGCGACCACGTCGGCGATGGCGCCGCTCGGGTCCATCCCGATGACGTTGTTGGTGAGCAGCCCCGTCTTCATCCGGGCGGCGATGACCTCGACGGCGCGCACCATCTCGGGACGGAGGTCGCCCGACAGCAGGCCCAGCACATCGGCACCGCGCACGCGGTGGCCGAGCCGCTCGGACTCGTCGCCGAAGGCGCGATCGAAGCCGGCGAGGTCGATCTCGCTGCGCTCGAGGCGCGCCCACGCGTTGGTGTCGGGGTCGGTCGCGTTGACCGTCCGGAGGAAGTCCGGCGGGAGCCCGTGGTCGGACTCGTAGCGGGCGAAGGCCTCGAACGGGCTGGTGGTGATCACCCCGCCGAAGTCGAAGAGCACGGCAGCGATCGACACGTCGGCGATCGTAGAGCGGCGCGCTCGTGTGCACGGTCCCACGTCGTGCACAGCCAAGCTGCTTGACTTGCTGGTCACATGGCCATCACGCACGTCATCGTCGACGGATCGAACATCGCCACCGAGGGGCGCACCACGCCGAGCTTGAAGCAGCTCGACGAGGCCGTCCGCGCGCTGCTCGACGAGTTCGGCGATGTGAAGCTCACCGTCATCGTCGACGCCACGTTCGGTCACCGCATCGACGAGAGCGAGCGCGCCGAGTTCGAGGCCGGCATCGTCAACGGCGAGCTCGTCACGCCGCCGGCCGGTGCCATCGGTCGCGGCGACGCGTTCATCCTCCAGGTCGCCGACAAGGTCAACGCCACCGTCTTCTCCAACGACTCGTTCCAGGAGTTCCACGGCGGCCAGTACGACTGGCTCTTCGACGAAGGTCGCCTCCTCGGCGCCAAGCCGGTGCCCGCCATCGGCTGGGTGTTCGTGTGGCGCACGCCGGTCCGGGGGCCGACCAGCCGACGGGCCACGCGCGAGAAGCGGGCCAGCAAGCGCAGCGGCACGTCGTCCGGTTCGGAACTGGCGAACCTGCCGTTGCCGGTGCCGACCTCGCCGCCCCCGCGGGGGCGGAAGAAGGCCGCCGCTGCCGACGACGCGAAGCCCGCCAAGAAGGCGGCCGGTGCGTCGAAGAAGGCTGCGGCCAAGAAGGCCGCCGCGCCCAAGCAGGACGCGGCCGGCGACAGCGGCTCCTCCCGGGGCCGACGTCGTCGCTCGGGTGGCAAGGACGCCACCCCCATCAACGAGCCGATGCCCTTCATCACGTTCGTGAGCAACCACCCGGTCGGCAGCCTCGTCGAGGCCACGGTGGATCGCTTCTCATCGCACGGCGCCTACGCCACGGTCGACGGCGCGCAGTGCTACATCCCGCTGAAGGCGATGGCGGACCAGCCACCCACCAAGGCACGCGAGGTGCTGACCGTGGGCGAGGTGCGTTCGTTCGTCGTGACCGCGTTCGATACCCCGCGTCGGGGCATCGACCTTGCGATTCCTGGTGTGGAATCCAGCGAGGCAGGCGCGCCTTCTGCAACCATTCTCCAAGGGGGCGCCGCCTCCGACGGGGAAACCCAACCAGCCGAGGAGGCACCCAGCATGGCAGTGAAGAAGGCTCCGGCCAAGAAGGCCGCGGCGAAGAAGGCTCCCGCCAAGAACGCATCAGCCAAGAAGGCTCCCGCCAAGAAGGC
>CALANQ010000330.1 GCA_937926025.1 uncultured Acidimicrobiales bacterium | reverse complement strand
TACGATCAAGTTGGCGAACAGGGAATGAAAGAAGGCGCGGGCGCAGGCGGCGGCCGTGGGCCCCTCGGCGGGGGGACCGGTGTTGGCGAAGGCGACTCCGAAGTGCATGGCCGCCGACCGTACCCGCCCCTGGTCAGGGGTGCGCCGACGGCGACGACTGGTCCGGGCCCGACCCGAGCGCCTAACGTGACACCCGTCACGACCGGTGCTTCCTGATCGCTGGTTCTGATGGTTCGGCCCGATCGCAGGCAGCCTCCAAGGGGGAAGGCGCCGCATCGGGCCGATCCGCGTCCGGGGTCGGACGTGTGCCAGGGTGCACGGGTGAGCGAGCAGCAGCCTCCCTACGGCGGACACCAGAGCAACCCGGCGGGCTGGGTTCCGCCGCCCCAGTACGGCGCCCCGGTGCCGGGCGCCCCCATGCCGGGCTACCCGGCGGGGCCGGGCTGGGGTCCGGCACCCGATCCGCGCAAGAAGTTCGGCTGGGGCGGCCTGATCGGCGCGTTCGTGCTGGGCGGCGTCGCCGCCGTCGTCGCCGGCTTCTTCCTCCTGATCCTGATCGGGCTCGCCGTGAGCGACGACTTCGAGGACGACCCCGGCTCGACGGTGGCCTGGAGCGGCACGTCGCCCACCCACCCCTACATCAGCAGCGAGGCCGACACGCCGAAGGCATCGGAGTGCCTGGAGCCCGGTCCCGGCAGCGCCGTGCTCACGTCACGGTCGTCGGTGGTCGACTGCGACCAGTCCCACGGTGCCGAGGTGGCCCAGGTGCTGCAGTCGCCCGGCGGCAAGGAGCGGCCGGACGGCGACGACCTGGCCGCCTATGCCGACAGCGCCTGCCTGCTGGCGTTCGAGAGCTACGTCGGCGCCGACTACGACGACTCGGCGCTCGAGTTCTGGGCGGTCGTCCCGGACCGGGAGGCCTGGGAGCGGGGCGATCGCAGCACCTGGTGCCTGATCGACACCACCGACGGCTACGGCGACGACGGCACCGTCAAGGGCACCGGCCAGTAACCGCAAATCCACCCGGACCGGCTCCGGGCGGCCTGGCAGCATCGTCGCCATGACCGAACCGCTCGTCCAGACCGATCGCACCAAGGTGCGCCGCCTCGCCGAGCGCGGCTCGTTCGACCGGGCCCTCGCCCACGCCATCATCGATGAGTCGTACCTGGTCCACGTGGGGTTCGTGGTCGACGGCGCCCCCAGGGTGCTGCCCATGACGTTCGGCCGTGACGGCGACGTGGTCTACCTACACGGCGCCGTCGGCAACGCCATGCTCCGTGCGTCGGCCGGCGCCGAGGTCTGCGCCACGTTCACGCTGCTCGACGGCCTGGTGATGGCCCGCTCCGCCTTCCACCACTCCATGAACTACCGGTCGGTGGTGCTGCTCGGCGTGGCGGAGAAGGTGGAGGACGAGGACGAGAAGCGCCGAGCGTTCGACGTGATCGTCGACCACGTGCTGCCCGGCCGGTCGCAGACCGCCCGGGCCACCAACCCTTCGGAGCTGCGGACCACGCTGGTGCTCAAGCTGGCCATCGACGAGGGCTCGGCCAAGGAGCGCACCGGTGGCGCCGTCGACGACGAGGACGACCTCGACCTGCCGGTGTGGGCGGGCGTGATCCCGCTGGCGGTCACCCCGGGGCCGCCGGAGCAGGACGCCCTCCAGCTCGGCGTCCCCGAGCTGGCCGCGCTCACGCCTCCGGAACCTGCCCGTCCCACATCTGCTGGGCGCTGACCCCGGCGGTGCTGGCGATGATCCGGACCGGCCCGTCGGCGGCGGCCCGGGCGGGCGCGGAGGTGGTGCCCGCTCCTCAGTTGACCTGGCGCTCCTGGCCGTCCCAGTAGGGCGCCCGGAGCTTGAACTTCTGGAGCTTGCCGGTGGCGGTGCGGGCCAGCTCGTCGCGGAACTCGATGCGCTTGGGCACCTTGTAGCCGGCGAGCTTCGTGCGGCAGTGGTCCCGCAGCTCGTCCTCGGTGGCCGTGGCCCCGGGCGCCAGCACGACCAGGGCGAGGATCAGCTCGCCCCACTTCTCGTCGGGGACGCCGATCACCGCCACCTCGGCCACCGCCGGGTGGGAGAACAGGGCGTCCTCGGTCTCGATGGACGACACATTCTCCCCGCCGGAGATGATCACGTCCTTCTTGCGGTCCGAGATGGAGAGGTAGCCCTCGTCGTCGATCACGCCGCCGTCGCCGGTGTGGAACCAGCCGTCCACGATGGCGTCGGCCGTCGCCTCGGGCTGCTCCCAGTAGCTCTTCAGCACGTTGTTGCCGCGGGCGAGGATCTCGCCCTGACCGTCGACCGCCATGCGCATGCCGATGGCCGGGGCGCCGGCGCGGCCGAGCTTGGCGGCCCGCTCGGCGCTGGACAGGTCGTCCCACTCGGCCCGCGACCGGTTCATGGTGATGAGCGGCGCCGTCTCGGTGAGCCCGTAGATCTGGATGAACTCCCAGCCCAGCTCGGTCTCGACCCGCTCGATGGTGCGGGTGGGCGGCGGAGCGCCGGCCACCACGATCCGGGTCCGGCCCGCGCCCGGGATCGGACCGTCCCAGGTGCCGGCGGCGTCGAGGATCATGTTGACCACGGCGGGCGCGCCGCACATCAGGGTCACGCCGTGCTCGTCGACGCGGCGCAGGATCTCGCCGCCGTCGATCTTGCGGATCACCACCTGCTTGGTGCCCATGCCGGTGTTGGCGTAGGGCATGCCCCAGCCGTTGCAGTGGAACATCGGCAGCGTGTGCAGGTACACGTCGCGGTCGCTGACGCCGGTCTGCCAGCCGAACGTGGTGGCGTTGAGCCACAGCGACCGGTGCGTCTGCTCCACGCCCTTGGGGCGGGCGGTGGTGCCGCTGGTGTAGTTGATGACGGCGGTGGCGTTCTCGTCGGGCTCCCAGGGCTCGGGCTCGACGCCGTCGAGCGACCCGTCGAGGCCGAACAGGGCGGCATCGGCCTCGTTTCCGATGGTGAAGCGGTGGGCGGCGGTGACCCCGGACAGGACGTCCTCCAGCTCCGGGTCGACCAGCAGGACCGACGCGCCTGAGTGCTCGACGATGTAGCGGACCTCCTCGGCGGCCAGGCGGAAGTTCACCGGGACGAGGATGCGTCCCGATCCGCTCACGCCGAAGAACGAGGCCAGCAGCCGGGCCGAGTTGTGGGACACGACGGCCACCCGCTCGCCCTGGCCGACGCCCAGCCGGTCCAGCGCGGCGGCCTGCGCCCGGCCCCGCCGAGCCGCTTCGCCGTAGGTGATGGCGCCCCACGACGGGCCGGGCTGATCGGGCTCGTCGACGAACGCGATGCGGTCCGGATACACGGCCGCGGCACGGTCCAGGAAGTCTCGGATGGTCAGCGGAACCTGCATGCGGCGCACCCTAGGCACGCCGGTGTCCGGTTCGCTGGAGGTCAGTCGGAGGGAGCGTCGGTGGACAGCCGCCGCAGGGCGCGGAGCAGGTCCTGGGTGGCGGCCACCACCTTGCCGCCACCCTCCTTCTCGCCCCAGACCTGGTCGCGCGGGACGTCCATGCCCCGCAGGCCGTCGGGGCTGAGCACGTGGTAACGAGCGCGGTCCGGGCGGGGCAGCTTGCCGGTCTCCTCCACCAGCTGGTGCAGGGCCTCCTGCTCCACGGTGACCAGCAGCACCTTGGCCGCTGCCACGGACGCTTCGTCGTCTGATGCGGTCACCGTCTGACCTCCGCTCATGTGGAGGTTGGTGGTGCCGTCGCCCAGCGCCACCACGGTGTACCCGGCGCGGTCCTTGGTGGGCAGGTCGATGACCACGCCCCACACGTGCGGGTGATCAGGGCCGGGAGGGGCAAGGCCCTCGTCGACCGCCGCGAGCGCTCGGGCACGCAGACCCTCGTAGGGGTTGGGGATGCCGTCGGAGGTCTTCGCCTTGCGCAGCATGCGGTGATCAGCCCTCGAGGAAGCCGGCCTCGACGAACGCGGCGCGGGCCCGGTCGGCCTCCTCGGCCTTGACCAGCACCTTGCACTGGGCCGGGTACAGCGGGGTGGTGTCGCCGAGGTCGCCAGCGTCGAGCAGGTAGAGGGTGAGGCCCTCCTCGATGAGCTCGCTGACCACGAGCTGCACGTCGATGGCCTGCTGCTGGCCGAGGTCGATGGTGACCGGCTCGGGGTGCTCGGCCAGCTCGGCGGCGGCCGCCTTGGCCTTGGCCTCGTCGTCCTCGTGCTTGAACAGACCCATCGCAGTGCTCCTCGGTGACCGGGCGTCGGCTCGCCACCCTAGGCCCGTTCCCGACCCGGCCTCACGTCCCCGCCGCGGCCGCCGACAGAGGGGAGGGGACCGGTGGTGTCCCGGCGCGACGGAGGCGGCGAAGCATGGCGTGGTGCCCGATCGGTCACGAGAACCCCGAGGGCGCACGGTTCTGCACTGCGTGCGGCTCGTCGATCGACGCAGCGCCCCGCGCGGCCACCGCTCCGGGCTGGGGACCCCCGGCGCCCCCGACCGCTGCGTCGGCCCCGGCAGCACCGGCTGGTCGCCCTCCGACGGTGGCGGCGACCGCCCCGGCCCCCCTCACCACGTCGTGGCCGCCGCCCCCGGTCACGGCCCCCGCAGGTGACCCGCCGGTGCCGCCGACCGCGCCCCGCCGGTCCCGGGGGCCCATCGGCTGGATCGTGGCCGCGGTCGTCCTCGCCCTCGTGATCGTGGCCGCTGCGGTCGTGGTGGCGGTCGGCCGCACCGGGGACCCCGATGACGAGCGGTCTGGTCCGGCCGACCCGACCTCGTCCGACCAGGTGCTCGACGACCTGATGGTGGTGAGCACCGGCAGGAACGGCCACGGGCTGCTGCACCTGGTGCGCACCGGTGACCCGGTCGGGGAGGCACCGGCCTTCGCCGGCGGCTCGGTGAAGCGGATCGGCGACCTCCCTGGCCCCCTGCGAACCCGGCCGGAGGGCCGCGTCGAGCGGTCGCCCATCATCCCGGTCCCCGGCGGCGCCATCGTGGCCTGGCGATCGGGACCCGCCACCACGGTGGCGCGGGTGCCCCTCGGCGGTGAGACGCCCCAGACCCTCTACACGGGTGGCGGGGAGGCCACGGTCGGGGTGACGGAGGACGAGGCGGGTGACCGGCACCTGCTCATCGAGGACGGGGGCGAGTGCTTCGCCGGGCCGCTCGCCGGACCGATCCGGTCCGTGAGCGAGGGCTCCGACCAGTGCGAGTTCCAGCCCGGCGGACGGGCCCTGACCTCGACCGTGGTCGGACGGCCTCCGCACCAGCGGCGCTTCGCCCTGGTCTCGCCCGACGGCCGGGACGAGGTGGTCATGGAGCCGAGGGGATCGACCGCTTCGGTCTTCGGCAACGTCGTGGCCATCTCGATCGGGGACCCCGACAGCGACACCGACCTGGGCACCGTCCTGGTGGACGGACGCACCGGCGAGCCGTTCCAGGAGCGCCAGCGCCCGCCGCTGGGGCCCGCCCCGGATGGCGGGGCCTACCTCGTGGCTGAGGGGACGGGGCAGCCGACGATCGAGGAGATCGACGGCACCGGCAAGACCCTCCGGACCATCTCGGGCCGGGCCCTGTTGGTGCGCTCCACGAGCGACGGGACGATGGTGGCCGCAGCGACCACCGCAGGCGACGTGCACATGAGCGGCGGCGAGGTGGCCGGCGGGACGGCGCGCATCGTGGCCCTAGGACGGGAGGGCGACGAGGACGTCGAGCTGTTCACCGGCCCGGGTGCTCGGTTCGCCGTGCTGCCCGACGACCGGGTGCTGGCCTGGGACGACGACGGCCGGATGGCGCTGGGGCCGGTCACGGCACCGCTCGAAGCGCTGGACGTCCCTGCCGGCGTGGCCGGCGTGCACGCCCTCTCGGTGGCGTCGGGGCCTGGGCGCACGGGCATCGTCGCCCTGGTCGGTGACCGGACCGGTGATCGGTCGGCGCTGGCGTGGATCGACGACGGTGCGGTGCGCCTCCTGCGCTGGGACGGCGACCGCCCGAAGCGCAGCTCCATCCACGACGCTGGGCCGCTCGGTGTGCTGGTGGTGGGCGCGGCGCCGGGATCGGAGCGGACGATCGATGCGCCCGACGTGCTGCTGCTGATCGATCCCGACGGCCGGGGGACCGAGCTCGCCCGAGGAGGCCGCATCGAGACCCCTCGCTTCGACGGGGATGAGGTGGTCTACCAGTGGCGTGAGTCCGACGCCGACGACGCACCGGTGGAGGTGCGCCGGGTCGGCACCTCCGGGGCTGCGGAACCGGTGCGCGTGGTCACCGGGTCGCTCGAGGCGGCGCGTGCGAGCGGCGCCCCGGTCTGGTCGGCCAGCGCGTTCGGCGAGGGCTGGGTCCTGCCGGAGTGGACCTGCCCCGGCGGCCCGGTGGTGGAGGAACTGCTGCCGGCGGACGACGTGGACAACGGCGAGCAGCGCTTCTGCGTCGGCGGTTCGGGTCGTCCGGGCACGCTGGAGGTCCAGATCCAGGCCGGCACGGCGGTGCGGGCCCGCCTGGTGGACTGGGCGGGCGTGGTGGATGCGTTCGATCCGCCGTCGCCGGCGGGGAACCTGCGCGTGCGGACCACGGGCTCCGCGTACCAGCTCACCGTGCGGGCAGCCGACGAGGAGGCGTACGACCCGGTGCCGATGGCGATCACCGTGCGGTTCGTGCCCGACCCCTGACTATTGACAATCATCGTGCCACTACTTACGGTCGCACCATGAGCAACGACGCTTCCGGACCCGGCGCGCCCACGGCGGAGGTCCTCGCCGGCAAGAGCCACACCATGCCCGAGCCCTCCCAGGTGGCGGCCTACGCGGCGCCGATCGCCGACGGCACCGACGGCCCCGTCGTGATGCTGAACCTCAACCGGTACCGGGAGCGGGCCGCCTACGCCGACGGACGCGACGCGGGCGGCCGCGCCGGGCGCGAGGTGTACCTGGACTACGCAGCGGTCGCCACGCAGGCGCTGGCCGCGGTGGGGGCCCGCATCCTGTGGGCCACCGAGATGGACGCCCCGCTGGTCGGGTGCGATCACGACACCTACGACGAGGTGCTGGCCATCTGGTACCCGAACCGGGCGGCGTTCATCGAGCTCACCAACTACCCCGGCTACCAGGACGCGCTGGTCCACCGGGAGGCAGCGCTGGCGTGGTCGGCGCTCATCCCGTGCGTGGGCAGCGCCGAGCCGGTCCTCGAGAACCCGTTCGATGTCTGAGCCGTTCGACCGACCCGAGGTGGTCGAAGCCGCGGCCGCGTGGGAGGCCGCCGGCCAGCGGATCGGCACCCCCAACGGCCAGGTCTGGTACGCCCGCCTGCCTGCCGACCGAGATGCCGGGAACCCGCCGCTGCTCGTCCTGCACGGATTCCCCACCTGCTCCTTCGACTGGAAGGCGGTGCTCCCGGCGCTGCGGGCCAAGCGAGACGTCGTGGTGCTCGACGTGCACGGTTTCGGGCTGTCCGACAAGCCCGACCACCGATACTCCATCCGCGCCTACGCCGACGACGTCCAGGCGGTGATCGCCGCCGAGGGGCTGACCGAGGTCGACCTGGTCACCCACGACATGGGCGACACCGTCGGCGGCGAGATCCTGGCCCGGACGCTCGAGGGAGCGCTGGACCTGGCCGTCCGGCGGCGCGTCGTCACCAACGGCTCGATCTACATCGACATGGCCCAGCTCACCCTCGGCCAGCAGGTGCTGCTCGGGCTGCCGGACGAGGCCAACGACCTGGTCGCCTCCGATGGCGGCACCGCCTACCGCGCCGGCGTCGTCGGCACCTTTGCGGAGGACACCGCCATCGACGACCAGACCGAGCTCGACCTCGACGTCACCACGCACCTCGCGGTCCGTCAGGGCGGGCTGGCGATGCTGCCGCGCACCATCCGCTACATCGAGGACCGACGGGCCGAGGAACGCCGCTTCACCGGCGCCATCGAGGAGCACCCCTCCCCGGTCGGCGTCGTGTGGGGCGACCTCGACCCGGTGGCGGTGCACGCCATGGCCGAGACGCTCGTCGCCGCCCGGCCCGGCACGCCGCTCACCACCCTCGACGGCGTCGGCCACTACCCGATGGTCGAGGCGCCCGAGCGGTTCGCCGCCGCCGTCCTCGACCTGCTCGACCACCAGCTCCAGGGGAACCCATGACCATCGAGATCACGCTCCTCGGCACCGGCAGCCCGCTGCCCGACCCCGAGCGCGCCGGACCGTCCACGCTGGTGCGAGCCGGCGGCAAGACCTTCCTGTTCGACGCCGGCCGCGGGGTGGGCCTGCGCCTCGCCGCGGCCGGCGCCGCCTGGTCCCTGCTGGACGCCGTGCTGCTCACGCACCTGCACAGCGACCACATCACCGATCTCAACGACGCCATCACGGGCCGCTGGGTCACGAGCCTGGCGCCCAACCCGCTGCCCATCATCGGGCCCGGCAACACCGGCATCGTGGTCGACGGGATCCTGGCCATGCTCGGCCCCGACATCAGCTACCGCATCGCCCACCACGAGGACATGACCGAAGGCCCGCAGCCGGTCGTGACCGAGACCGCCGGCGGCGTGGTCTACGACGACCGCGAGGCCGACGTCCGCATCATCGCGGCACCCACGGACCACAAGCCGGTGGAGCCGACGGTGGGCTTCCGCATCGAGCACGCCGGCGCTGCGGTGGTCATCGGGGGCGACGGCGTCCCGTGCGCCGGGCTCGACGAGCTGTGCGCCGGTGCCGACGCCTACGTGCAGACCGTGCTGCGCGAGGACCTGGTCAGCATGATCCCGATCCAGCGGTTCCTCGACACCATCGACTACCACTCGACGGTCCGCCAGGCCGGCGAGACCGCGGCCAAGGCCGGGGTCCGCACCCTGGTGCTGACCCACCAGGTGCCGACGCCGGCCCCCGGCTCCGAGGCCGAGTGGGTGGCCCAGGCGGCCGAGGTGTTCGACGGCGAGATCGTGTTCGGCACCGACCTGACGGTCGTCACTGTCTGACCCGGCGCCACCCGCAGCGCTAGACGGCGGTCCAGCCGCCGTCCACCGGGATGGTGTGGCCGACGACGTAGCTGCTGGCGTCGGACGCCAGGAACAGGAGGGCGCCGTCGAGCTCGTGCTCGGCGCCCTCGCGCCCGATGGGGGCCCCGCGCCGCACGTAGGCCTCGGAGGCATCATCGCCCCACATCACCTCGGTCATCTCGCTGTGGAACCAGCCGGGGGCGATGCCGTTCACCCGGACCCCCTTGCGGGCCCACTGGGCGCCCAGCTCCCGGGTCAGGTTCACCAGGCCGCCCTTTGACGCGCAGTACCCGGCCTGCTTCACCGGCGTGCCCGCCACCAGGCCCAGCATCGACGACACGTTCACGATGGCCCCGCCGCCCGACGCCACCATCGGCTCGAACGCCAGCTGGCAGAGGCGGAACGGTCCGGTCAGGTTCACGGCCAGGGTGCGCTCCCACTCCTCCGGCGGCTCCTGCTCCGCCGGTCCGATCCACGAGATGCCGGCGTTGTTCACGAGCACGTCCAGCGAGCCGCCGCCCACGTCGACGGCGGTCTCCACGAGGTGCTGGCACGACGCCGGATCGGCCACGTCGGTGGGCACCGCGACCACGCGGTCGCCCAGCTCCGCGGCCAGGTCCTCCAGGGCACCGCCTCGGCGGGCGGCGACCACCACGGTGGCGCCGGCGCCGTGCAGCACCCGGGCGAAGCGGCGGCCGAGGCCCGCCGAGGCCCCCGTCACGATGGCGGTGCGCCCGTCGAGGCGGAACGCCGAGGCGGGGTCGAAGCGGGGGGCCGGAGCATCGGTGGGCATGGTGGGGGAGCGTAGGGCGGCCCGGTGACGATCTCGCCGGACGCTGGCAGGCTGGCGGCATGAAGATCCGCATCGGGTTCGGACTGGGCACGCACACCTCGGCCAACGACGCCGCATCGTTCGGCGATCTGGTCGATGCGCTCGAGGACCTCCGCTACGACTCGCTCTGGCTGTCCGAACGGCTCACCGGCGATGCGCCGGACCCGCTCACCGCACTGGCGTTCGCCGCCGGGCGCACGGCCAAGCTCAAGCTGGGCACGTCGGTGCTGGTGCTGCCCGGGCGCAACCCGGTGGTGCTGGCCAAGGAGATGGCCTCGCTCGACCGGCTGTCGGGCGGGCGCTTCCTGCCGGCCGTCGGGCTCGGGGCGCCGACCCCGGCCGAGCACCAGGCGTTCGGCGTGGAGCGATCGGAGCGGGCCGGCTGGTTCGACGAGGCGCTGGGCCTGATGCGCCGTCTCTGGACCGAGGACCGGGTCACCCACCACGGCGAGCGGTTCCGGGTGGACGACGTGGCGCTGCGGCCCAAGCCGGTGCAGCAGCCGATCGACGTGTGGCTCGGCGGCCAGGCGCCTTCGGAGCTGCGGCGGGTCGGGCGGCTGGGCGACGGCTGGCTGCCGTCGTTCTGCACCGTCGACGACGTGGCCGAGGGGTGGGCCCTGGTCACCGAGACGGCGGCCGCCCACGACCGGGTCATCGACCCCGAGCACCTGGGCACGCTGGTCACCTACACGCACCGGGCCATCCCCGAGCGCATCACCGCCCTGCTGGCGGCCCGCCGACCCGGCATCGCCCCCGAGCAGGTGGTCCAGCGCGGGCTCGACGCCCTCCGGGAGCGGCTGGTGGCGCTCACGGACGCGGGCGCGTCGAAGTTCGTCGTGGTCCCGCTGGAGGAGCCCGACGACTGGTCATCGGAGCTCGGCGCCGTCATGGACGCGGTCGGCGACCTCCGGAACTGATCTGCGGTCGCAGGCCGATCCAGGTCGATCCGGCTCGGCCCTGGTGCCGGCTCAGCGCTCGGGGAAGCAGGCTGCGATCTCGGCGAGGTGCCGGTTCAGGGCGGGCGCGTCCTCGGCGCCCATCTTGCCGAGGCGGACCACCACCACGTCGCGGGCCGGGAAGCAGATCACCCGCTGGCCCTCGAAGCCGTGGGCGCCGAACGGGGTCTCCGGCAGGTCCCACGCCCACAGGTGGGCGCCGTGGACCACGGTGTCGTCCCAGGAGCGGGCCAGGCGCGACCAGTCGATCCAGTTCTCGGGCACGAGGCGCTCGTCCTCCCAGGTGCCCCCTCGCAGCAGCAGCAGGCCGAAGCGGGCCCAGTCCTGCAGCGTGCACCACGTGAACGACGAGCCCACGTACGTGCCGGCCGCGTCGAACCCGGCCCGAGCCGTGCGCATGCCGATGCGGCCGAACAGGCGCTCGTGGAGGAAGCGGTCCATGCCTTCCTGGTCCACGCCGAGGACCCGCGCCAGGTTGGCGCTGATGATGTTCGAGGTGCCCGACGAGTACGTGTAGGCCGCCGGCGTGCCCGGCTCGCGCTCCAACGGGAACCCGGCGGCGAACGCCGCCATGTCGGCGGCACCGTCGCCGTAGAGCATGGAGACCACGTCGGGGAACGCGTCGGGATCGAGGTCGTAGTACTCCTCGGTCCAGGCCAGCCCGGCCCGCATCGTCAGCAGGTGAGACCACGTGAGGGCCGCCCGCGGGTCGCCTGCATCGGCCCACCGCGGGTCGCCCACCGGATCGTCCACCGTGAGGAGGCCGTCGCCCACCGCCACGCCCGTGGCCAGGTTGGTGATGGTCTTCGCCATGGACCAGCTGAGCAGTTCGGTGTCGGGGCCGACGTCCTCGTGCGGCGGGTCGTCGCCCAGCGACCGCAGGTCCTGCACCACCCGGCGGCCGAAGCGCTCGGCGACCAGGCGCCCGCCGGCCACCACGGCGGCGGCGTGGGTCAGGCCGTGATCGGGGTGCGGCTCCCCGCTGACCAGCTCATCGAGCAGGGCGGTGAGCCGCCCGCTGTCGGCCCCCAGCTCGGCGGCATCAGCCGTGGGCCAGGCCTCCGTGGGCCAGGGGACCCCCTCGGGCTGGGTGGGCAGCGGGACGAGCGGGCGGTCGGGAACGGCGGTCACCGACCGATGGTGGCACGCTCAGGCGGACAGCTGCAGCGTGACCGACAGGGCCAGGTGGTCCGACAGGGATCCGGCCGGACCCCCGGGGACCCCCCGGCCGGTGAAGGACCAGCGCCGCGGGCGCTCGACCTCGATGCGCATGCCCATCGGCGTGGCCAGCCACAGGTAGTCGATGCGCTCGCCCGGTGATGTGGCCGGATCGGCCGACGGGTCATCGGCCACCCGATCGGGCTCGTCGGGATCAGGCGGGAGGTCGGCGGCGTCGGTGAACGTGCACGTGTGGCCGGGGCCGATGCCGTGCCCGGCCCACAGATCCACCAGGCCGAGGCGGGCGAGCCGCTCGGCCAGGTCCCGGTAGCGGGCCTGGGGCTCCGGCAGGGTGGGATCAGTGTCGTGGGCGGACACGTTGAAGTCGCCGACCAGCAGCAGCGGGCTGGCCGGGTCGTGCTCGGCCTCCAGGAACGCCACCAGCTCGTCGACCTGGCGCATCCGGGCCGCGTGGTGCCGGGTGGCGTCGTCGGCCCCGGGCACCGGGAACAGGTCGCCACCAGCGAACAGGTGGGTCGACGCCACCTCGATGGGCGGCAGGTGGTCGGCCACGCGCACGGCCACGAGCTGCGCCCCCTTCGTGGCGAAGGTGTCCGAGTCGCGCAGGTCGCCGCCGGTGCGGAACGCGTGGCGGGCGGTGCGCACCACCGGCAGGTCCGGCCGGACCAGGGTGGCCAGGCCGCTGCCCTGCGGGCGGGTCCGGCTGCGCTGGGGACCGGCGACCAGCGTGGCCCCCGGCCAGGCCCGGGCCACCGCATCCTGCTCGGACCGCTCGAAGCACTCGCTGAACGCCACCACGTCGAACCGGCCCGCCACCGCCCGGCCCACCAGGGGTGCCCGCTCCTCCACGGCCGGGCCGAACCAGCCCGCCAGGCCCGGCAGGCGGGGCCCGGTCGACCACAGGCGCGGCGACAGGAGCCAGGCGTTCCAGAAGGCGATCCGCACCTCGACGGGTGCGGCGCTGCTCGGATCGGTCACGGCGTGCGACCCTACCGGCGCCCTCGGCGGGCTCCCCAGGCCGTCACGGGAGCATGGCCTGGACGGCGGTGATGGGGTCGGCCTCCGACGGGGGCTTGTCGTCCCGGTACCGCACGACCCGGGCGAACCGCAGGGCGACGCCGCCGGGGTAGCGGGTGGACCGCTGGACGCCGTCGAGGGCGATCTCCACCACCTGCTCGGGCCGGACCCATACCACGCCGGTCTGCGGGCCGCCCCACGGCTCCTCCCGGACGGCCAGGTCCAGGAACCGGTCGGTCTGCCAGCGCAGCAGGTCGTCGGTGAGCCCCTTGAACGTCTTGCCCACCATCACGAAGCCCTCGGGCCCGTCGGCAGCGGCGCCATCGACGGCCCGGGCGCCGAGGTGCAGGTTGGACAACCAGCCGGTGCGGCGGCCGTGGCCCCACTCCACGGCCAGCACCACCAGGTCCAGCGTGTGCACCGGCTTGACCTTGCGCCACGCCTTGCCGCGCCGGCCCGCCTCGTAGGGCGACCCCGCCCCTTTGACCACCACGCCTTCGTGGCCGGCGGCCAGGGCGTCGGCCAGGACGGCTTCGCCGGCATCGGGATCGTCGGTGAGCGTGCCGGGGATGCACGCGTCACCGGTGAGCTGGGCCAGGGCGGGGCGGCGGACGGTGACCGGTTCATCGATGAGGTCGGTGCCGTCGAGGTGGAGCAGGTCGAAGAAGAACGGCGTGACCACCCCGCCCGTTGCTGCGCCGACCGGGCCGTCGTCCTCGGAGCGGATGCCGCTGGCCGAGTCCTGGAAGGCGACCGGCCGGCCGGTGGCCGGGTCCAGCACCAGCGCCTCGCCGTCGAGCACGAACGACCGGGCCGGCAGCGAGCGGGCCAGGTCCGCCACCCCGGGGAGGCGATCGGTGATGTCGTTGAGGTTGCGGGTGAAGACGGCGACCTGATCACCATCCCGGTGGATCTGGATGCGGATGCCGTCGAGCTTCCACTCCACGGCTGCCTCGCCCAGGTCTCCGACCGCCTCGGTGACCGACGCCGCCGTGGAGGCCAGCATCGGCTGGACCGGGCGACCCACCTGCAGCGCCACCTCCTCCAGCGCCGGGCGGCCCTCGGTGAGCGCCAGCCGCGCCGTGGCATCGAGCCGCCCGCCCAGCATGAGCGCCCGGCGCACGACCGTGGCGGGGATGCCCGAGGCGACGGCCACCGCGTCGGTCATCACCCCGGCGAGCGCGCCCTGGCGCAGCCCGCCGCCCAGCAGCTGGAACAGGAACGCAGACTCCTCGGCCGTGGCCCGGGCCAGCACGGCCTGCAGCAGCGTCTGCTTGCGGCCCGCCGAGCCCGGCCCCGACGTGATCGCCAGCTCGCTCAGGACCCCATCGATCTCGGCGACCCCGAGGGTGGGCGTGGAGGCTGGGGGCTGCTCCGCGGCCTGGATGGTGCGCCAGCCGACGCCGATGCGCCCCTGGCGGGGCTCACCCACCAGGAACCCGATGACCGGTTCGATCTCATCCGGCTCCGCCTGCCGGAGCAGGTCGGCCAGCAGGTCCCGCTTGGCCGACCGCCCGGACGCGGCGGCGACGGCGGCGGAGGTGGCGACCACATCGGCGAACTGCACAGCCGAGGTTCTACCCCGACCCCCTGACAGCGAGCCCGGCGGGCTACAGGAACCCGGCCGACGCCAGCTCGGCGCGCACCCGGAGCTCCTCGTCCGGGCGGACGTACAGGCGGCAGTGCTTGGGTCCGAGGTCGCCGAACTCCGGTGCCTCCCGCTGGGCCACGAGGTAGACGGAGAGGCCGTCGCCGGCCAGGCGGTCGACGGTCATCTGGAGCTCCCACTCCTTCTGGAGCCCGAGGTCGATCTCGATCGGCTCCTCGTGGCCGGGCTCGGCTCCGGTGCGGTCTCGATCTCGCCTGAACAGGCCCATGGCCCACCTCCGTCGTCGGCGCCCCACGCTAGGCCGCGCGGCCACCGGATCAGATGGTGGGGCCGCGGCCCGGGTCTGGCACCCTGGATCGCCGTGTTGCAGGTGACGAACCTCCGGGTCGATGTGGGTGGCGTGACGCTCATCGACGGCATCTCGTTCACCGTGCGCGCCGGTGAGAAGGTCGGCCTGGTCGGCCGCAACGGTGCCGGCAAGACGTCCATGCTCAAGGTCATCGGCGG
>CALANQ010000329.1 GCA_937926025.1 uncultured Acidimicrobiales bacterium | reverse complement strand
GAAGCCCTGGGGCAGCTCGCCCACCAGGGACACGCCCTCGCCGCCGAGGTCGAAGGCCACGGCCACGGCGATGGCGCCCACCACCGCCACCAGGACGCCCGGGATCTTCGGCGCCCCCTCGTTGAGCACGAGGATGACCACCAGCCCGCCGACGCCCACGGCGGGGGCCGCGGCGATGGTATCGCCGTCGGCCACGCCACGGACGAATCCCTGCAGCTCCTCGAGGAAGCCGTCGCCGTCGACGGAGAACCCGAACAGCTTGGGCAGCTGGCCCACGAGGATGGTCAGGGCCAGGCCGTTCAGGTAGCCGATCTGGGTCGGCTTGGAGAACAGGTCGGCGATGAAGCCGAGCTTGGCGACCCCAGCCACGATCATGAAGAGGGCGACCAGGATCGCCAGCATCGACGCCAGGGCGATCGCCTTCGCCGGGTCCCCGTCGGCGCCGACGAGCGGGAGGATCGTGGCGGCGATCATCGGGCCGAGCGACGAGTCCGGTCCCAGCACCAGGATGCGCGACGGTCCGAAGACGGCGTACGCCAGGAGGCAGGTGATCGATGTGTACAGGCCGGTGATGGCCGGGAGGCCCGCCAGCTCGGCGTACGCCATGCCCTGCGGCACCAGCAGCGCGGTCAGCACCAGCCCGGCGACCACGTCGTGGCCCAGCCACGATCGCTCGTAGGTGCGGACGGCGGTCAGGCCCGGGATGAAGCGCGTGATCGCCGTCACCGCCTGGTATCTAGCACCCCCTGATCGGCGATGAGGCTGTGGACCACCGCGGCGGCGGCGTTGGATCCCGACGCCACCGCGTTGGCCACCGACGGCATGGCGGCGCTGGCGTCCCCGGCGGCGAACACCCCGGCGACGTTGGTGGCGAACTGCGGATCGACCGCGATGGCGTCTGCGGCGATGGGGCCGGGCGGCAGGGGCTCCACGCCCAGCCGCTCGGCCAGCGGCGACCGCTGGTGGAGGGTGACGGGCAGCAGCAGGCCGCCGCAGGCCCGGCGGGTGCCGTCGGCCAGGACGACGGCGGCGAGGTCGTCACCGTCGCCCTCGAGCGCGGTCACCGGCTGGTCCACCACGGTGATGCCGGCCGCGTGCAGCTGGTGGGCGGTGTCGGCGTCGAGGGTGGCGGGGCCGTCGGTGTAGAGGGTGATGTCGTCGCTCCACATGGTGAGCATCCGCGCCCGCATGGCCCCCATCGGCCCGGGGTCGAGCACGCCGAGGGCCCGGTCCCGCACCTCCCACCCGTGGCAGAACGGGCAGTGGAAGACGGAGCGGCCCCACCGCTCGGCGACGCCGGGCAGGTCGGGCTTGCGGTACTCCATGCCGGCGGCGAGCAGGACGCGCCGGGTGGTCTCGACCGTGCCGTCGGCGAGGGTCAGCGCGAAGCCATCGCCGGCTGCCGCCCCGTCGACCACCTCGCCGGTGCGCACCTCGACGGTGGGGTACGTGGCCAGCTCGGCCCGGCCCAAGGCGTACAGCTCGGCGGGCCCGCCGATGCCGTGGGCCACGGCGTTGCTCGGGTGGCCGGCGTCGACCACCAGGGTCCGGCGGCGGGCCCGCCCCAGCACGAGCGCCGCGCTGAGCCCGGCGGCGCCTCCTCCGACCACGATGCAATCCCAGTTCTCTTCCATGGACCCGAGCGTGCAGGGTGCCGCTCGATGTGGCAACCTTGTTTGCCATGTCGGCAAACGATGAGGAACCGGTCGACGTTCGGGTGCGGCGCCGCCTGCGCGAGCTGCGCACCGAACAGGGCCTGACCCTCCAGCAGGTGGCCGAGCGGGCGCACCTCGACGTGTCGACGCTCAGCCGGCTCGAGGCGGGCAAGCGCCGGCTGGCCCTCGACCACCTCCCCGGCCTGGCTGCCGCCCTCGGCGTCACCGCCGACGAGCTCATCAGCGACCGGCCCCCGTTCGACCCCCGCGTCCACAGCGAGCCTCGCAGCCAGGACGGGCTCACCCTCTGGCCGCTCACCAACCGGGCCTCGCACGGCGGCCAGCACGCCTTCAAGGTGCTCATCGACCCGCGCCGGGCCACCCCGCCCGACCCGCTGCCGGTGCACGACGGCTACGACTGGATGTACGTGATGCACGGCCGCATGCGGCTCTGCCTCGGCGACGACGACCTGGTGATCGAGCCCGGCGAGGCGGTCGAGTTCTCCACGCTGACGCCGCACTGGTTCGGCGCCATCGACGGACCGGTGGAGCTGCTGGCCCTGTTCGGCCCGCACGGCCAGCGCGAGCACCTGCACTCCTGACCGGCTGCCGTAGCCTGGCCCGCCATGGTCATGGGGCGACGGGCAGATGTGGAGACGGCATCGGGGCCCATCGCGGCGCTGGCGGTGGCGGGCATGGTCCAGGAGCTGGCCATGGGCATGGCCACCGTGCCGTTCCGGCGCCCGTGGCGCGGCAACCACCGGCTGATCGACAACATCGGTGCCAGCACCACCCGGCAGTTCATGCGCAGCTTCATGGGGTACTCCACCTCGCTGCCCACCGAGGAGTTCCGGTCGATCGAGCTGATGATCGACGACCTGTGCAAGGTGGTGATGCCACCGGTCGCCCGCGGGCTCGGCGTCACCATGGAGCGGGTGGAGATCGCCGGGGTGCCCGGCCTCTGGTACCACCCCGACCGCGGCACCGAGCCGTCCGCCAAGGGCACGGTCCTGTACCTCCACGGCGGCGGGTACGTCGGCACGTGCCCCCGGATGTACGCCGCCTTCAACGCCTACATCGCGCGGGCCTCGGGCTGCTCGGTGTTCACGCCGGACTACCGGCTGGCCCCGGAGTTCCCGTTCCCGGCCGGCCTGCTCGATGTGGCCGCCGTGCTCGAGCAGCTGCTCGACGACGGGCTCGATCCGGACCGGTTCATCCTGGCCGGCGACTCGGGCGGCGGTGGCCTGGCCACGTCGCTGCTCAACGACGTCCGCACCGCCCACCTGCCCGATCCCGTCGGGCTGGTGCTGTTCTCGCCCGAGGTGGAGCTGAGCTTCGCCGATGCGTCCATCACCGAGAACGCCGGCAAGGACATCCTCCCGTGGAACATCCCGGTGGCGCCGTACCTCCACGGGGTCGACCCGCTCGACCCCCGGGTGGACCCGCTGCACGACGACGTGTCGCAGTACCCGCCGACGTTCGTGGCGTTCGGCGACGACGAGATGTTCCGCGACCCGATCCGCCACTTCGTCGCCCGGCTGCGCGAGGCCGACGTGCCCGTCAACGTCATCGAGGAGGAGGGGATGTTCCACGTCTACCCGTTCCTGATGCCGTGGAGCGACGCCAGTCGTCGGGTCTTCGTCGACGTCGGGAAGTTCATCGTCGACTGCCTCCCGGAGGACTGACGCGACCGGCCGGCGTGCCCGATTTCACGCGCCTCCATGAAGTGAGTGAGTGCCCACTCAGTTAGGGTCCGACGCCATGAGCGGGGACGACGGCACCAAGCGAGCCCGGGCGGCGGCCCTGCCGCCGTCGGAGCGCCGCGCCGAGATCGTG
>CALANQ010000328.1 GCA_937926025.1 uncultured Acidimicrobiales bacterium | reverse complement strand
CTCGCCGGATGCCCTCCGCCACCGCTGCCCCGCCCGCCCCCACCCGGGCCGAGGCCGGGGACCTGGCCCCCTACCCGGGCGCCCGGCGCCCCGATCGCCACCGCACCGTCGACAGCGGCGGGATCGCGCTCTCGGTCTGGGAGTGGGGCGAGGAGACGGCGCCGCCCATCCTCTTCGCCCACGGCGGGTTCGACTTCGCCGGCACCTACGACACGCTGGCCCCGCTCGTCGCCGATGCCGGGTGGCGGGTGGTGTCGTGGGACCAGCGCGGCCACGGCGACTCGCAGCACGCCCACCTCTACTCCTGGGACGCCGACCTCCGCGACGCCGCCGCCGTGCTGGACTCCACCAGCTCGGGCGCCGTCCCGATCCTCGGCCACTCGAAGGGCGGCGCCCTCATGCTCCAGCTGGCCGACGCCCTCCCGCACCGGGTCAGCCACGTGATCAACCTCGACGGCCTGCCGTCGGCGCGCTCGTGGCCCGACGTGCCGGACCACCACCGGACCCGGCTGCTCAACGGCGAGCTGGCCGCCTGGCTCGACCACCGCCGCGGCGCCGCCGACAAGATCCGCCGGCCCGGCACCATCGAGGAGCTGGCCGAGCGGCGCGGGCGCATGAACCCGCGGATGGACCCGGAGTGGCTGCGCTACCTCGTCCCGATCGGCGCCTACCACGAGGCCGACGGGTGGCGCTGGAAGATCGACGCCTCCATGCGCATGGGCGGCTTCGGCCCGTGGCGCCCCGAGTGGTCCATGTCCCGGCTGCCGTCGCTGGGGATGCCGGTCCTGTGCGTGCTCGGCCTCGACATCGAGGTCATGGGATGGGGCACCCTCCCCGAGGACGTCATCCCCAACCTGCCGTCGGGGGCCCGCTTCGTGCCGCTCGACGGCGTCGGGCACTTCGTCCACATCGAGAAGCCGAAGGTCATCGCCGACCTCACCCTGGAGCTCATCTCGTGACCACCACCCTGCTCACCCACGTGAAGGTCCAGCTGGCGCTCCACGAACTGCGCCCCGGCACGGGCCGTCCGCTCCTGCTGCTCCACGGGCTCGGCGAGCACACGCCGGCAGCCGCCCCCACCTGGGCCGACGGGTGGAGCGGCCCCGTGTTCGGCCTCGACCTCACCGGGCACGGCGCGTCCAGCCGGGCGCCCGGCGGTGGGTACACGGCCGAGATCCTGATGGCCGACGTCGATGCCGCCCTCGCCCACCTCGGCCCGGCCACGGTCGTCGGTCGCGGCCTCGGTGCCTACGTGGCGCTGCTCATCGCCGGTGCCCGCCCCGCGCTGGTGGTCGGCGCCGTGCTGTGCGACGGCCCCGGGCTGTCCGGTGGCGGGCCCGCCCCGCACTCGCCCTCGGTCATCACCCGCAGCGCCGACGCCGTCGCCGCCTCCCAGGAGCAGGGCCAGCCCGACCCCTTCGCCCTGGCCGAGCTCTCCCGCGACGTCCGTCCCGAGGACTACGCCACCACCTACGCCCGCCAGGCCCTGCAGTTCTCCGGTCTCGAGGCTCCTCTGGCCATCGCCGCGGTCACCCGACCTCCGTGGCTGGCCGCCGTCGCCGCCGAGCCGGGCGTCGTCGTCGAGCCGGTGGCCGACGCCCTCGCCCGCTACGCCGCCATCCCCACCCCCACCCGCGACTGACCCCAGCGCTGGGCCCGGGCCCGCGCACCCTCGCCGGTCGGCGTCAGTTCCCCGCCGTCAGGGCGGTGTCGTGCCACCGATGGCCCGAGGGCGGTGGGTCTGGCTCAGGCGTCGCGGGCGACGACGAACGCGGCGAGGTCCCGGAGGGCCAGGTCGGCGTGCGGGGGGAGGCGCAGCGCGGGCAGCGCGGTGACGGCCCGGCCGGCGAGGGCGGCGATCTCGGCCTCGGCCACGTCGAGCGCCCCGGTGGACACGAACAGCGCCTGGAGATCGGTGACCGCCTGGTCGTCCAGGTCGGGGTCGCCGACGCGGGCCAGCAGGTCGAGCTCCGCGCCCTGGGCCCGCTCCCGGACCACGGCCAGCATCAGCGTGGGCTTGCCCTCGCGGAGGTCGTCGCCGACGGGCTTGCCGGTGCGCTCCTGCTGCCCGAAGACGCCGAGCACGTCGTCGCGGAGCTGGAACGCCTCGCCCAGGGGATCGCCGTACTGGCTCAGGCCGGCCGCCAGATCGGCGTCGCCGGCCAGCAGGGCGCCGACCTGGAGCGGACGCTCGATGGTGTAGCGGCCCGACTTGAGCCGGGCGATGCGCCGGGCGCCGTCGCGGTCGACGCCGCCCACCGCCGTGCCCGACAGGTCCAGGTACTGGCCGATGTTGAGCTCCACCCGCAGCTCGTGCCACAGGGCCGCCAGCTCGGGGGACCCGCTCGGGAGGAGCTGATCCGAGTACACGAGGGCGACGTCGCCCACGAGGATGGCCACGCCCTCGCCGAAGCGGCGGGACTCGCCGGCCCAGACCTCGGCGGCGTGGCGGTCGGCGAAGCGGCGGTGCACGGCCGGGGCCCCGCGACGGGTGGCCGACCCGTCCATGACATCGTCGTGGATGAGGGCGAACGCCTGGAGCAGCTCGAACGCGGCGCCGGCGTCCACGATGCGGGGGTCCTCGGGGTCGCCGCCGGCGGCCACGAAGCCCCAGTGGCAGAACACCGGCCGCAGCCGCTTGCCGCCCGCCATCACCAGGGCGCGGAGGGCGGCGAGGGGGTGGAGCAGCTCGGGATCGACGGCTCCCCACCGCTGCGTCTCGATGTCGAGGAGGCGTTCGACGCGGTCCTCGACCCGGGCCGCGACCAGGGCGAGATCGCCGGGAAGCGGGTCGCTCATCTCGGTCTCGGTCTCACCTGCCATCGCTGCGAGGCTACGGCGGTGGCTGGTCGATGCCCCATTCCGATCGGCCCGTGGGCGATGCGATCGGTCAGGAGAACCAGGCCACCGTGCGGCGGAGCCCCTCGGCGAAGTCCAGGGTCGGGGACCAGCCGAGGTCGTCTCGGGCCGCCGAGGTGTCGGCGAAGGAGTGGCGCACGTCGCCGGCGCGCGTCTCGGTGTGGATCGGCTCGACCTGGACCTCGAGGATGTCGCTCAGGATGTCGAGCATCTCCAGCAGGGATCGCTCCGAGCCGCCGGCCACGTTGTACGCCTTGCCCGCGCACCGGTCGGCCGGGGCGCTGGCGGCCGCCAGGTTGGCCGCCACCACGTCGCTGACGAACGCGAAGTCACGGCTCTGCCCGCCGTCGCCGTGGACGATGGGCTGCTCGCCCGAGCGGAGGGCGTCGATGAACTTCGGGATGACGGCGGCGTAGGCCGAGCTCGGGTCCTGCCGGGGCCCGTACACGTTGAAGTAGCGCAGGGCCACGGTCTCGAGGCCGAAGAGCTCCCAGTACACCCGGAGGTAGTGCTCGCCGGTCATCTTGGTGACCGCGTACGGCGACTTCGGGGTGAGCGGTGACGTCTCCACCGTGGGGCGGGGGGCGACGCCGCCGTACACGCTGCTGCTCGACGCGGCCACGAGGCGGCGCACGCCGGCGCGGCGGGCGGCCTCCAGCACCGTGAGGGTGCCGCCGATGTTGATGCGGTCCGTGATGAGCGGGGTCTCGACGGACTTGGCCACCGAGCCTCGCGCGCCCTGGTGGAAGACGACCTCGACGCCGTCCATGGCCTCGGCCACCAGTTCCTCGTCACACAGGTCGCCCTCGAAGAAGAGGGCGTCGGCGGGGAGGTTCTCGGCGAAGCCCGTGGACCGGTCGTCGAGGATGCGGACCTCGTGGCCCTGCGAGATGAGTTCGTCCGC
>CALANQ010000327.1 GCA_937926025.1 uncultured Acidimicrobiales bacterium | reverse complement strand
CCCGCCGTGCCCCGGTTCTTCACGATCCGCCAGGCGTCGCGGAACCAGGCGACGGGGATCCGCCACAGGTCGGACCAGAAGAAGATGACGACCGCGGCCATCGTCCCCAGCTGGATCACCGCCGTGAACGAGGCCCCCGGATCGCTCCAGCCGAACAGCTCCGGGACGATCCGGAGGTGCCCGCTGGAGGAGATGGGCAGGAACTCGGTGAGCCCCTGGACGATCCCGAGGACGATGGCTTCGACGTACGACATCGCCGGACACCTTGCCACCCGCAGGACCGGGCACAGGAGTCGGAGAGGGGGCGGAGCCGGTGGCTACTTCCCGGAGACGGTGATGCCGTGCACGACCAGGCTCACGCCCGCCGCCCGCATCGGCAGCCACTCGACGTCGGCGCCGACGGCGGCCACCTCGGCCAGCATGCGCTGGAGCGACGAGGCGATGGTGAACTCGCGCAGGGGCTGGCCCAGTTCGCCGCCGGTGATGCGCAGGCCCTCGGCCCCGGTGGAGAAGTCTCCCGAGACGGGGTTCACGCCCGAGTGCAGGCCGGACACGGAGCTGATGAGCACGCCGTCGCCCACCGCCGCCAGGAGCTCGGGCTGGAGCGCGGTGCCCGGCACCAGCGACAGCGCCCGGCAGCCCACCGAGGGCGTGGACGAGAAGCCCCGCACCGCGTTGGCGGTGGACACCGTGCCCGCCCGGCGGGCCGTGTACGCGTTGTGCACGAACTGGTTCAGCCGGCCGCCGTCGATGAGCACGTTGCGGCGCGACGCCAGACCTTCGCCGTCGGTCTCCGACGACGTGTAGGCCAGCGGGTTGGTGGCGTCGTCCACCAGCGTGAAGCCGGCTGCGGCCACCTCCTCGCCCAGGCGATCGGCGAACAGCGATCGGCCCTTCAGCACCGCCTCGCCCGACAGCGTGGATCCGATGATGCCGAGCAGCTGCGCGGTGACGTACGGATCCAGGACGACCGTGACGCGGCCGGACTCGGGCTGGGTGGCACCGAGCAGGCGGGTGGCCCGGCGCGACGCGGCGCCGGCCGCCACCGAGATATCGAGGTCCTCGGGGGTGCGGCCCACGGAGAAGCCGAAACCGGTCTGGGTGTCGTCGCCGTCCTGGGCCACGCACGAGA
This sequence comes from uncultured Acidimicrobiales bacterium, assembly GCA_937926025.1. Classification (GTDB taxonomy): domain Bacteria; phylum Actinomycetota; class Acidimicrobiia; order Acidimicrobiales; family Iamiaceae; genus Aquihabitans. The sequence continues at coordinate 3,724 of CALANQ010000327.1, read as the reverse complement.
CCGACACGTAGCAGGACGTCTCGCTGCTGCTGGCCCGGACCCCCGCGGTGGACACCACCGCGCCCTCCGAGACGCCGTCGGTGTAGTCGGCCGAGTCGACCCCGGTGATGCGCGGGTCCTGCGCCTTCAGCACTCGCTCGAGCTCGACGGCCAGATCGATCTTGGACTCGGTGGAGGCCTTCAGCAGGCTCTCCCGGTACAGGTCCAGCTCGGGGACGGCCACGCCGTCGGGCTCGGCCAGGCCGAGCCACTCGTCCGGGGTGGCGAAGGTGGCGTTGTCGCGGGCGTCGGCCAGCGTCTCGGCCAGGACGTCCTCGTCGAGCGAACCGGCGTAGGCGAACCCCTGGCGGTGATCCGAGATGACCCGCACCCCGATGCCGGCAGACGTGGCCGACGCCAGCTGCTCGACCTCGCCCTCGTAGACGCGCACCTCGGTGGACGACGACCGGCCGACCACGACCTCGACCTCTTCGCCGGGCCGGGCCATGGCGATGATGCGGTCGCCGATGCTGAGCAGCTCCTCGCTCATGCTGCGGTGCCTCCGACGGTGAGGCTCGACACCCGGAGGGTGGGCACGCCGTCGCCCACCGGGACGCCCTGGCCGTCCTTGCCGCAGGTGCCGGGCGGGCCCATCTCGAAGTCGTTGCCCACCGCGTCGATGAGCTCCAGCACCTTCGGACCGTTGCCGATCAGGTTGCCCTCGCGCAGCGGCTCGGTGATGCGGCCGCCCTCGATCAGGTACGCCTCGGTCATGCCGAACACGAAGTCGCCGGTGGCGGTGTTCACCTGCCCGCCACCGAGGTGGGCCACGTACACGCCGTCGGGCGTGTCGGCCACGATGTCGTCGGGGTCGGTGTCGCCGTTGGTGAGGATGGTGTTGGTCATCCGCACCATCGGCAGGTGCTTGTAGCTCTGGCGCCGGCCGTTGCCCGACAGGCGGCGCCCCTCCTTGCGGGCCCGCAGCTGATCCCACATGTAGTCCGTGAGCACCCCGTCCTCGATGAGGACGTTGCGCTGCGCCGGGGTGCCCTCGTCGTCGATGGCGAAGGTCCCCCACTCCTGGCCCATGGTGCCGTCGTCGACGATGGTCACCAGCGGCGACGCCACCAGCTGGCCGACCCGGTCGGCGAACACCGACACCTTCTTCTGGATGTGGTCGGCCTCCAGGCCGTGCCCGCAGGCCTCGTGGAACAGCACGCCGCCGCCGCCCTTGCCGATGACCACCGGCAGCGCACCCGACGGCGCCGGGCGGGCCTGCAGCTTGGTGAGCGCCTGCTCGGCCGCCTCCTGCGCCAGGTCCTCCACCTGGTAGCGGTCGAACAGCTCGAAGCCCATGGTGTGGCCGATGGACCGACGGCCGGTCTGCATGCCGGTGTCGCCGCTGGCCACCACGCCCACCACGAACAGGGTGCGGGTCTGGTCGTCGCTGGCGAGGAGGCCGTCGGAGTTGGCCACCAGGATGCGGCGTCGGCTGTCGCCGTAGGACGCCGACACCTGCTTGATGGCGTCGCCCTTGGACCGGGCCACCTCGTTTGCCCGCTGGAGCAGCTCGACCTTGGTGGCCTTGGCCACCTCCTCGGGCCGGGTGAGGACCGGCTGGGAGTCGACGGGCTGCCCGGCGAGCGCCACCGTGCGCACGCCGCCACCACCGCCGCGGGCGGCCGCGGCCGCCGCCTCGGCGGCGGCCAGCAGGCCCGGCTCGCTCAGGTCGGCGGTGTGGGCGAAGCCGGTGGTCTCGCCGACCACCACCCGGATGCCGGCGCCCCGGTCGCGGCCCGAGCCGAGCTCCTCGATCTTGCCGTCGTCGAGGCGGCCCGACGACGACCGCTTGTCCTCCACGAACACCTCGGCGAAGTCCCCGCCGGTCTGCAGGGCGGTGCCGAGCACCCGGGACACCACGGCTTCATCGATCACGACGGACCTCATGCTCTGTCGGCTTGGTGAACAGGCGGTTGCAACGCCCGTCCGAGGGCGGCTTATCGTACCGAGGTGCCTGTGCATCTCGGACTGACGGCCAAGACGACCCTCGAGGTCACCGCGGAGGACACCGCCATCGCCGCCCGATCCGGCGACGTTCCGGTCCTGTCCACCCCGCGCATCGTGGCCCTCTGCGAGGAAGCGGCGCTCGCCGCGCTCGACGGCCACCTCGCCGACGACGAGACCACGGTGGGCATGCGGATCCAGCTCGACCACCTGGCCCCGTCGGCCGTCGGCAGCACCGTGGTGGCCAGCGCCAAGCTCGAGAAGGTCGAGGGGCGGCGGCTCAAGTTCTCCGTCTCGGTCTCCGACGCCCGAGGCCTCATCGCCGCCGGCAAGATCACCCGCGTGGTGGTGGAGCGCGAGCGCTTCATGGAGAAGTGCCTGTAGCGGTCCGCTCGGGACCTGGCATCCTGCCCCGGTGACAACCAAGCAGATCACGGTCGTCGGGCTCGACGCCGACGACACCCTGTGGCACTCCGAGGTGTACTTCGAGCGCACCCAGCGCCGCTTCGACGAGCTGGTGGGCCGCTACGTCAGCGCCGACGTCGATGTCCACGCCGCCCTCACCGCGGTGGAGCGGCGCAACCTCGGCCGGTACGGCTACGGCATCAAGGGCTTCACGCTCTCCATGATCGAGTGCGCCATCGAGGTCACCGAGGGCGCCATCGGCGTCGAGGAGCTCGGCCAGGTCCTGGCCGCCGGGCGGGCCATGCTCGACCACCCCGTCGACCTGCTGCCGGGCGTCGACGACGCCATCACCCAGCTGGCCGCGGCCGGGTACCGGATGGTCATCGTCACCAAGGGCGACCTGCACCACCAGGAGATGAAGGTGATGGCCTCGGGGCTGGCCGGCCGGGTGGAGCGCATCGAGATCGTCGCGGAGAAGGACGTGGCCACCTACGAGCGGGTCGTGGCGTCGATGGGCGTGGAGCCGGCCCGGTTCGCCATGGTGGGCAACTCGGTGAAGAGCGACGTGCTCCCGGTGCTGGAGCTCGGCGGCCACGCCGTCCACATCCCGTACCACATCACCTGGGAGGCCGAGCACGCCGACCACGACGGCACCGTGCCCACCCTCACCACCATCGCCGACCTCCCCGCCTGGCTCGCCGCTCAGGAGTAGGTCTCGTCACTCGTTCGGCTGCGCCCGCCGAGCTGGAGGTCAGTCGACCAGCTGGTCGGCGTCGGCGGCCAGGAACGGGGCGACGGCGTCCCACCAGGCCTGGGGGTTCTCGAACTGGGGCGAGTGGGCGGCATCGGGGATCACCACCAGGTCGGCGGTGGGGATGGCGTCGGCGAGGCGGCGCGAGGCGGGCAGGAAGTCCCGGTCCTCGGCGCCCACCACGACCCGGACCGGCATCGTGAGCCCGGCGATGTCCGCCAGGCGGTCCGCCCGGGTGGTGAGCTCGACGCCCATGGCCGCGTACATGGCCGGCGAGCAGCGGTGGACCTTGCCGTCGCTGAAGGCGACGTACCCGTCGCGCTCGGCCCGGATCCGCACCTCGGACGGCGCCTTCTCCCGCTGGGGCAGCTGCGCCATCACGTCCACCAGGCCGGCGATGCCCTGGGAGCGGAGGATCTCCACGGCGAACGCCACCGTGTCGGCGTCCAGGCCGGGGATCGGGCCGTGGTTGGTGTCCATCAGGACCAGCCGCTCGATGCGCTCCGGCGCCCGGAGCGCCACCTCCTGGGCGACCATCCCGCCCATGGAGTGGCCGAGCAGGGAGAAGCGGGACCAGCCGAGGTC
>CALANQ010000326.1 GCA_937926025.1 uncultured Acidimicrobiales bacterium | reverse complement strand
GAGGACTGGCGGGAGCTGAACCGGGCCTGGTGGGACGAGCGCGTCCCGCTGCACGTGGCGTCGGAGCTCTACGACGTCGACGGGTTCAAGGCCGGCGACGAGCAGCTCCGCCCGTTCGAGCTGCGGCTCGCCGGCGACGTGGCCGGCCTGCGCCTGGCCCACCTCCAGTGCCACTTCGGAGAGGACACCATGGCGTGGGCCCGGCACGGCGCCTCGGTCGTCGGGCTCGACTTCTCGCAGGCAGCCGTCGACACCGCCAACGGGTTGGCCGCGGAGCTGGACCTCGACGCCCGGTTCGTGTGCGCCGACGTGTACGACGCCGTCGACGCCCTGGACGGGGAGCGGTTCGACCTCGTGTACACCGGCCTCGGCGCCCTCAACTGGTTGCCCGACCTGGCCGGTTGGGCCGATGTGGTCACCGCCCTGATCAAGCCGGGCGGCCGGCTCCTGCTCTCGGAGTTCCACCCGTTCTCGTGGGTGTTCGGCGACGACGACCTGACCGTCGAGCACGACTACTTCAGCCGGGCCCCGTTCATCTGGGACGACCCGGGCAGCTACGCGGACCTCACCGCGGCCACCCAGCACAACGCCACGGTGGAGCACCAGCACGCGCTCAGCGACATCCTCGGCGTGCTGCTCGAGCGCGGCCACCAGATCCGGGCCTTCGAGGAGCACGACCACACCCTGTTCCCGCGGTTCCCGTTCCTGGAGCAGCGCGACGGCACGTACCGCTTCCCCGACGGCGCCCCCAAGCTCCCGATGATGTTCGCCGTCCTCACCCAGCTGCCGGTCTGAACTGCGCTCGATGCGTCTGGTGCGGGGGGTGGTCCCGTAGACTGCGCAGACCGGGAGGGAGTATCCCTCGTGGCCATCACGTCAGCACGGTGCCCTCACGGCATCCGGGGTGGCCGGTTCCCTCGGGAGCGGAGAGACTTCCGGCTGTAGGACCCTGATCCACCGAACAGCCGGAGTACTGCTTTGTCCCCCCTCCTGTTGGCCGCAACCGAGGCCAACGCCAAGTTCGTCAACCTCGACATCCACATCTGGGAATGGGTGGCGCTGCTCGCGTTCATCACCCTTCTCCTGATGGTGGACCTGCTGCTGGTGCACCGACGCCCGCACGAGATCCACTTCAAGGAGGCGGCCATCGAGTCCGCCATCTGGATCTCGATCGGCATCGCCTTCACCGGCGTCATCTACTACATCGGCAAGACGTCGGGCGTCGGCCCCGACGGTGCCCACGGCATCGACGTCGGCGCCAAAGCCGCCGGTGAGTACATCTCCGGCTTCCTGCTGGAGAAGTCGCTCAGCGTCGACAACGTCTTCGTCTGGGCCGTGATCTTCAGCTACTTCGCGGTGCCGAAGATGTACCAGTTCCGGGTGCTCTTCTGGGGCATCTTCGGTGCGCTCGTGCTGCGCGCCGGGTTCATCTTCGCCGGCTCCGCCCTGATCCAGAAGTTCACCGTCACGCTGGCCGTCTTCGGCGTGATCCTCCTGTACTCGGCCTACAAGCTGGCCTTCCAGGAGGAGACGGAGGTCGACCCCGAGAAGTCCGTGGTGCTGCGCGCCGTGAGACGGATCGTGCCGTCCACCGACAAGCTCGACGGCCAGAAGCTCTTCACCGTCCAGAACGGCAAGCGCCTCGCCACCCCGCTGTTCGCGGTGCTGGTGATGGTGGAGACCACCGACGTGGTGTTCGCCGTGGACTCGGTGCCCGCCATCTTCGGCGTGGCCAGAGAGCCGTTCATCGTGTTCAGCTCCAACGCCTTCGCCATCTTGGGCCTGCGGGCGCTGTACTTCCTGCTCGGCGGCATGCAGGACCGGTTCCGCTACCTGCACTACGGCCTGGGCGCCATCCTCGCCTTCGTCGGCGGCAAGATGCTGCTCACCTTCTCTGCCGAGCAGTTCGACTTCCCGTCGGAGGGCTTCCACTTCCCGACGGCCATCTCGCTGGGGGTCATCCTCGGCATCCTGGCCGTGACGATCATCGCCTCGATGATCGCCGAGAAGCGGGATCCGCAGGCGGAGATGGCCAGCCACATGCCGGGGCACGCCACGCTCGAAGAGCGCAAGCGCCGCGGCGACGACCTCGACGGCGACGGGATCCCCGAGTCCGTCGATCAGCACGGCGTGCTCGGCCGCGACGACGCGGACCCCGATACCTGAGCTGGTCGATCCGAAGGACGGTGCCAGCAACGGCGCTGGTACCGTCCGCCGGATGATCGCGCCCCCCGCAACGTCGTCCGCTCCGTGCGGACCGGTGTGCTGATGGGCATCGTCGACGAGGACGTGCAGCGCGTCCGCGACACAGCGGACATCGTGGCGGTCATCTCCGCCCACACCCAGCTGAAGAAGCAGGGCGCCAACTGGACCGGGCTGTGCCCGTTCCACGGCGAGAAGAGCCCGTCGTTCTCGGTGAACCAGGACAAGGGCGTCTTCTACTGCTTCGGCTGCCAGGCGAAGGGCGACGTGATCTCGTTCGTCCGCGACATCGACCACCTCGACTTCGCCGGAGCGGTCGAGTTCCTGGCCGCCAAGTCGGGCATCACGCTGCGGTACACGGACCAGGCCGAAGGCGACCGGCGGGAGGCCCGAGGCAAGCTCCGGGAGGCGATGGCGGCGGCCGTCGACTGGTACCACGAGCGCCTCCTCACCGCCACTACCTGCGGGAGCGGGGCTTCGACGGCGACCGGGTGCGCCAGTACAAGATCGGCTGGGCGCCCGATGACTGGGACCAGCTGGTGAAGGCGCTGCCGTTCTCGCCGAAGGTGCTGCGCGACGCCGGCCTCGGGCGGGAGAGCAAGCGGGGCGGCACCAACGACTTCTTCCGGGCTCGGGTCCTCTTCCCGATCTTCGACGTGCAGGGCGACCCCATCGGCTTCGGCGGCCGCATGATGCCCGGCGGTCGCCCCCCGAAGTACCAGAACACGCCGGAGACGTCGCTGTACCGCAAGAGCAAGGTGCTCTACGGCCTGAACTGGGCCAAGGACGAGGCCGTGCGGGAGAACGAGGTCATCATCTGCGAGGGGTACACCGACGTGATCGGGTTCGCCGAGGTCGGCCTGAACCGGGCGGTGGCCACCTGCGGCACCGCCCTCACCGACGACCACGTCCGCACCCTGCAGCGCTTCGCCCCCAAGCTGGTGCTCGCGTTCGACCCCGACGCCGCCGGCCAGGCCGCGGCGGACCGCGTATACGAGTGGGAGCGCAAGCACGAGGTCGAGGTGGCGGTGGCGGCGCTGCCCCCGGGCGGCGACCCCGCCGACCTGGCCCGCTCCGACCCCGACGCGCTGCGGGCGTCGGTGCAGAACGCCCAGCCGTTCCTGGGGTTCCGCATCGACCGCATCCTCGCCGCCGCCGACCTCACCACGCCCGAGGGGCGGGGCAAGGTGGCCGAGGTCGCCCTCGCCGCGGTGGCCGAGCACCCGAACGAGTTCGTGCGGGACCAGTACGTCATGACCATCGCGGAGCGGTGCCGGCTGGACCCGGACCGGCTCCGCGCCTCGCTGCGGTCCGGCGGCGTCCGGCCACGGGTCCGCGTGGAGCGGGGGGTGAAGCGGCCGGCCCGGGCGGGGACGCCCCAGACCGACGCCATGCTGCCGCTGCTGCACCCGGCGCTGTTCGACGAGCCGCTGCAGCGCTCCGCACTCGACGCTCTGGTCGCGTCCGGGGGCAACCTGCACGAGGCGGTCGAGGCTGCCGACCCGCTCGTCGGCGAGCTGCTGTCGCGGCTCGCGGTGGAGGAGACGCCGGCTGACCCGGTCGACATCCGGCGCTTCTTGCTGCGCGATCTGGGCGCTCGCGTGCTGGCCGACCTGCAACGGGATCTGAACGGTTGGACCGGCGACTTCCGCAGCGACGACTACCGGTTGATCGTCGAGCAGCACGCGTGGCTGAAGCACCGGCTCGAGTCCATCGGACCCGACGCGCCTCCCGATCCGATCGGCGAAGATGAGTTGCTAGCGTGGCTCGCAGAACGGGGGGAGGGATCCGCATGAACGACATGGCTGCTGCTCCCACCACCGATCCCTCCGCATGGGATGACCTGATCCGCCGGGCCAAGGACGACGGCTCGTTCACGGTCACGCAGGCGCAGGTGCTCGAGGTCGTCGACATCGACGTGGAGCGCCTGGACCAGGAGATCGAGGCCATCCGGCGCCTCCTCGACGAGCAGGGCATCGCCCTCGACGAGACCGTCGACGCCGAGGCCCTCGCCGCCGAGCTGGAGGCCCAGGCCGCGCACGACGCCGCCATGCACGTCAACGAGGTCCTGGCCGATCCGCTCGGCGGCATCGACCTGGCCGCCGACGACTAAGGCGGACGTCGCCGACTCCGGCTGGTCAAGACGCCTCGGGCCACCGCGGACCGCGCCGGTGGCGGCAGCGCCGATCCGGTGCGGGTGTACCTCAAGGAGATCGGCCGGGTCCCGCTGCTCACCGGACCCGAAGAGGTCGCGCTGGCCCGGCGGATCGAGGCCGGCGGGCAGGCCGGCGACCGCCTCGCCGAGCTGGAGGCCGCCGGCCGCCTCGATGAGCTCGACCTGTCGGCCCGCCGCCGGCTGGAGCGCACCTCCCGCGACGGCGAACGGGCCAAGAGCGACCTCATCCAGGCCAACCTGCGCCTCGTGGTGTCCATCGCCAAGCGCTACGTCGGCCGCGGCATGCACCTGCTGGACCTCATCCAGGAGGGCAACCTCGGCCTGATGCGTGCGGTCGAGAAGTTCGACTACACGAAGGGCTTCAAGTTCTCCACCTACGCCACGTGGTGGATCCGTCAGGCCATCACCCGGGCCATCGCCGACCAGGCCCGCACCATCCGCATCCCAGTGCACATGGTGGAGTCCATCAACAAGGTGCACCGGATCCAGCGGCAGATGATGCAGGAGCTCGAGCGGGAGCCCACCATCGAGGAGCTGGCCGCCAAGGTCGACATGACCCCCGACCGGGTCCGCGAGATCATGCGCATCTCGCAGGACCCGCTCTCGCTGGACTCGCCCGTCGGAGAGACCGACGACTCGCAGCTGTCGGACTTCATCGAGGACACGCAGGCCGACGCCCCCGCCGAGATGGCCGCCCGCAACATGCTCGGCAAGGCCGTGGTGGAGGCGCTCTCGGAGCTCAGCGACCGGGAGAAGGAGGTCGTGCGGCTGCGCTTCGGCCTCGACGACGGTCAGGCCCGGACCCTCGAAGAGGTGGGCAAGGAGTTCGGCGTCACGCGGGAGCGGATCCGCCAGATCGAGGCCAAGACGCTCGCCAAGCTGCGCAACCCCAACCGCAGCCAGAAGCTCCGCGACTACCTCGACGGCGACTGACCCGCCGCGAATCCGAGGTTCGTCGCCGGGGGGTCCCGCTGCTAGGTTGACCCCTCGCCATTCGGAGGTAGCTCAGCTGGCAGAGCAGCTGACTGTTAATCAGCGGGTCGTGGGTTCGAGCCCCACCCTCCGAGCCAGAGCAAGCCGGTCCGCAAGGGCCGGCTTGCGTCGTTCTGGCCCCGTTCTGCCCGAGGTCCCACCCCCGCCGATGCGAACTCTCGATGCGAACCGTTGCAGAGCAACCACTTCCATCGAAAGTTCGTGATCGGGTCGCGAGATCGGAAGAGCACACC
>CALANQ010000325.1 GCA_937926025.1 uncultured Acidimicrobiales bacterium | reverse complement strand
CCGCCGCCGGGTGCTGCGGCCGAACCTCGACCGCCTCGCCGCGGCCGGCTCCGAGTTCCTCCCGGCCGACCACCGGGCCCACATCCGCACCCAGCTGTCGGCCGCCGGGTTGGACGCGCAGCGCCGGCCCGAGGAGATCATCGCCGCCCAGGTGGCGGGGGCCGTCGTCGGCCTCCTGCTCGGCGGCCTGGTCATCCTGCACGGCAGCCTCTCGCTGCTGGCCGGCCTCCTGTGCGCCGCGGTGCTCGCCATCATCGGGATCTCGCTCCCGCAGGTGTGGCTGTCCCACCAGGTCGACGCCCGCAAGGAGGCGATCCGCCGCGACCTGCCCGACACCCTCGACCTGCTGGCCATCTCCGTCGAGGCCGGCGTCGGCCTGGAGGGGGCCATGGCGGTGGTCACGGAGCGGATGGACTCGCCGCTGGCCGACGAGCTGGACCGCACCCTGCAGGAGATGGGCCTCGGCCTGTCGCGCCGCGACGCCCTCACCAACCTCAAGCACCGGTCCGAGGTGCCCGAGCTCACCACCTTCGTCGGGGCCCTGCTCCAGGCCGACGTGCTGGGCATGCCGATCGGCCGGGTCCTGAAGATCCAGGCCACGGAGATGCGGGCGAAGCGCCGCCAGTGGTCCCGGGAACGAGCCGCCAAGCTGCCCGTGAAGATGCTGTTCCCCCTGGTGGCGTGCATCTTCCCGGCGGTGCTGGTGGTGGTGCTCGGCCCGGCTATCTCCACCATCACGGAGGCGTTCGGATGATCGCCCGGCCTTCCCCCGTCCGCCGGTCCGACGAACGGGGCGTGGCCATGGTCGAGATGGCCATCGTGGTGAGCCTGCTCGCCGTCCTGCTCTTCGGCATCATCACCGTCGGCGTGACGCTCGGCTTCCGGCAGTCCATGACGCAGGCCACCGACGATGCCGCTCGGGCCGCTGCGGTCGCCCCGCGCGACCTGGCGGTCGAACGGGCCGAGGCCGCCGCCAACCGGACCGCCAGCGCCTGGGGCGAGCGGTGCAACGAGGGCGGGCTGGCCTGCTCGTTCGTCATCGACCCCTGCCCCGACGGGGCCGGCGGCGAGTGCATGGTGATCGAGCTGCGCTACGACCTGAAGGGCCATCCGCGGGTCCCGAGCGCCTCCCTGCTCGACGGGGTCCTGCCCGACACCATGACCACCCGGGCGGTCGTCGAGGTCTCCACATGATGTGGCCGCCGACGTGATCCTGGGCCACCGTCGCGGGGCGGTCGTCCGGGCCCGGAAGGGCGAGACCGGCGCGGTGATCGTGCTGGTGGCCCTGACCCTGTCGGTGCTGGTGACGGCCACGGCCTTCACCGTGGACCTCGGCCGCATCTCCACGGAGCGGCGCAACCTCCAGAAGGTCGCCGACGTCACCGCGCTGGACCTGTCCCGCCGGATCGACGGCCGCACCGCGTCGGAGATCCTCGCCGACCCGGCGTGGGACGAGGCGGCGGAGGCTTCGCTGACCCGCAACGGGTTCGACGGCGAGAGCCAGACCATCGCCCTCGGCTTCTGGGACCCGCGCACCGAGGTCTTCACCCCTGCCGCCGCAACGGAGGTCCCGGCCGCGGTGCGCGTCGAGCTCGGGTCGACGGTGGACTACGCCTTCGCCCCGGGCGGCGCCTCGCCGTCGCGCCACGCCGTGGCGGCTCAGACGGCGTCGGCCGGCCACCAGGTGGGGAGCTTCACCGCCCGGCTGGACTCCGGGGCGTCATCGCTGCTGGGCGGCCTGGTGGGCGATGCCCTGGGCGTGACGGTGGCGGGCTACGACGGCCTGATCGGCGCCCAGGTGTCGCTGCCGCTGCTGCTCGACGAGCTGGACCTGTCGCTCGGCGACGTCGACGAGGTGCTGGCCGCCGACGTGACGGTGGCCGAGCTGGTCCAGGCCGAGGCCGACGTGCTCCGCCGCCAGGGCGACCTGGCCCGCGCCGACCTGCTCGACGGCCTGGTCCTGGCGCTCCCCACGCCCGACGAGGTGATCCACCTGGCCGACCTGCTGGCCATCGCGCCGGGTGGCGAGGCGGCTGCGGCCGCCGCCAGCATCAACGCCGCCGACCTCCTGCAGGCCATCGCCTTCGTCGCCAACGGCACCAACCTGCTCGACGTCCCCAGTGCCAGCCTCGCCATCGCCGGGCAGACGGCGACGGTGACCACCACCGCCCAGGTCATCGAGAAGCCGCAGTGGGCGTTCGGCCCGGTGGGAACCGCCGCCCAGACCGCCCAGGCCTCCCTGTCGGTCGAGGTCCGGGTGACGATCCCGGGCGTGTCGGACAGCCGCATCACCGTCCGCCTGCAGGCGGCATCGGCGACCGCGGTCTCCACCGCCATCGGCTGCCGGGACCCGCAGGTGCTGGACCTCGAGGTGGACACCGCGCTGGTCACCACCCGGGCCGACATCACCACCCGGCTGTCGGTCCTGGGGCTGCCGGTGGCCGACGTGGTGCTGCACGCCTCCACCTCGGCACCGCCGACCGGGACCCCCGTGTCGTTCGAGCTGCCGCCCGACGCGTTCGGCGATCCGAAGCAGGCCCCGACCCCCACCACGTCGATCGGCACCGCGGCGATCACCACCGACGAGGTGACCCTGCTCGGCCTGCCGATCGCCGGCGGCGTGGGCCCGCTCGTCAGCGCCCTGACCACCACCGTGCTGACCCCCGTGCTCACCCAGGTGGAGACCGCTGTCCTCCAGCCGCTGGCCGATGCGCTGGGCCTGACCGTCGCCGGTGCGGACGTCGCGCCGCTCGCCGTCGCCTGCTCCGGACCGAGGCTGGTGGGCTGAACCCCTTCCGAGGGATGGGAAGATGACCCGGTGGGGACCGACCAGCAGCTCCGGGGCGACCAGCGCTACGTGGTGGCGCTGAGCGACATCCACCTGGGCACCCTCGACCCCACCGTCTGGTACCAGCCGCACCTCCACGAGCCGTACCTGCTGCACATCCTCGACTGGGTCGTGGCCAACGCGGACCACGTCCGGGAGCTGGTGCTGCTGGGCGACATCGTGGACTTCTGGACCTACCCCGCCGACGTGCGGCCGCCCACCTTCGCCGAGATCGCCGCCTGCCACCCGGCCGTGTTCGGGCTCGACGGCGGCCTGGCCCGCGCCCTCGACGCCCTGGACGGGCGCGTGACCTACGTCCCCGGCAACCACGACCAGGGGATCACCGCCGACGAGGTCGCCAGCATCCGCAGCCCAGGGGGCCACCACGTCCGGCTGGTGGAGGACGTGCCGTACATCCCGGTCCCCGGCCTGGCCATGGCCCACGGCCACCACGACACCCTGTTCAACGCCCCCGCCACCACCGGACCGTTCGCCCCGCTTCCCCTCGGGTACTTCGTGACCCGGGCCGTGGCCACCCGCTGGACGCAGGGGCTGGCCGAAGGGCAGACCGTGGCCGAGCTGGCCGGCCAGGGCGCCCCGAACGGCATCGACCTCCGGTCGCTGATCGGCGCGGCGTCGGGCGTCGGCGCCCGCTCCGTGGCCGCCACCCTGCTGGACTTCGTGTCGGCCGCCACCGCCGTCAACCCGTTGGCCGACATCGTGATGCCCGACGGGTCCACCGCCACCCTGCTCGACGCCCGCGCCGCGTACGCCGACGCGTGGACCGAGTGGGCCGAGGCGCACGGCGGCGGCGTGATCGGCCAGTCCGCGGCCGGGCGGGCCACGCTGGCCGACTTCGACGGCACCTACCTCGGCTGGTTCGCCCAGCGCATGGCGTTCGAGCACGGCTGCGACCTGGTCGTGATGGGCCACACCCACGTGCCCATCGGCGGCCTCGACGCCTCGCTGGTGGACTACATCAACACCGGGTTCGACTGCCCCTCCCAACCGGACCTGGACCGGGAGCTGTCCCCGCAGCACGTCACGTTCGGCGTCATCGACACCCGCCCCACCGACGACGACCCGGCGTCGGCACCGTTCGACCCCGAGATCTGGGCGGTGTCCCGCGACGCCGACGGCCTGCGCTGCCACCCGATCGATGCGCCCACCACGTCGATCGTCAGCGGGGCCACCATGGACTTCTCCTGCTACGTGGTGGTCGACAACCAGTTCGGCACCAGCGACCTGGAGCTGGTGGAGGCCGAGGCGGCGTACGGCACCTTCGTGGTGCCGCCCCCGGACCGGATCCCCGCAGGCCAGGAGGGCCGGTTCTGGCTGCAGGACCTGCTGGGCGCCGCCGGGTCCGAGGGGCGGGCGGTGTACCGGCG
>CALANQ010000324.1 GCA_937926025.1 uncultured Acidimicrobiales bacterium | reverse complement strand
CCATCCCCGGGGCGGAAGTGAGGGGTCTCGTGGGTCTCCCGCACCGAGCGCTCGATGGCTTCCTCTTCCTCGAGGAGCTTCTCGATCTCGGGGTCGGCCTCGGCCACCAGCGGCTTGGCCTCTTCGACCGAGTCGGGCACGGTGGCAGGGTCGACCGGGGCGGCCTCGGCACGGCGGCGCGAGGACGACACGACCTTGGCGGGAGCGGCGTCGCCGGAGGTCTCGCCGACGGCCATGGCGGCCTCGCGGGAGATCTTGTCCTCCGTCTGCGCCTTGTAGGGCAGGATGTCGCCCTTGTAGATCCAGACCTTGACGCCGATGCGGCCGGCGGTGGTGCGGGCCTCGCGGAAGCCGTAGTCGATGTCGGCGCGCAGCGTGTGCAGCGGGACCCGACCTTCGCGGTACCACTCGGTGCGGCTCATCTCGGAGCCGCCGAGGCGACCCGAGCACTGGACCCGGATGCCGAGGGCGCCGGCCTTCTGGGCGTTCTGCACGGCGCGCTTCATGGCCCGGCGGAAGGCGACGCGGCCGGCGAGCTGGTCGGCGACACCCTGGGCGATCAGCGCAGCGTCGAGCTCGGGCTGCTTGATCTCCTGGATGTTGAGCTGGACCTTGTTGTTGCCGGTGATCTCGGCGAGGCGGCCGCGCAGGCGGTCGGCCTCGGCGCCGCGGCGGCCGATCACGATGCCCGGGCGGGCGGTGTGGACGTCGACGCGGAGGCGGTCACGGGTGCGCTCGACCTCGACGCGGCTGATGGCCGCGTGGGGCAGGTCGTTCATCAGCAGGTCCCGGATCTTCGAGTCCTCGATGACGTACTTGCTGTAGTCGCCGCGGTCGGCGAACCAGCGCGACTTCCAGTCGGTGGTGACGCCCAGGCGGAAGCCGTAGGGGTTGACCTTCTGGCCCATCAGTCGTTGTCCTTCTCGTCGGTCTCGGCATCGGCCGGCTCGGCGTCGTCCGCCGCGGCCTCGGGCTCGTCGGCCGCAGCCTCGTCCTCGGTGGTCTCGCTGACCTCGGCCTCGGCCTCGGTCGCCTCCTCGGCGGCCTCGGTCTCGGCAACCTCGGTCTCGTCGACCTCGGTCACCTCGTCCACGACCTCGTCGTGATCGTGATCGTGATCGTGATCGTGATCGTGCGCCTCGGCCTGGCGGCTCTTGGCCACGCGGCTGCGGCGGGAGGCCCGGCCGGCGGTCCCGCCGGCGGTGCGGCCGCTGCGGGCGTCGCGCTCGGCACGGATCCGGAGCGACTCGGCGTCGAGGCGGCTCACGATGATCGTGATGTGGCAGGTGCGCTTGCGGATGCGGGTGGCGCGGCCACGGGCACGGGGACGCCAGCGCTTGAGCGTGGGGCCCTCGTCGGCGTAGCAGGCCGAGACGAACAGGGCCTCGGGATCCTGGCCGTCGTTGTTGGTGGCGTTGGCCACCGCGGAGGCCAGCGCCTTGCGGATGATGATGGCGATGTCGCGCTCGACGAACTCGAGGATCTCATCGGCATCGGCCACGTGCTTGCCGCGGATGAGGTCGAGGACCTCGCGGGCCTTGTACGCGGACACCCGGACGTACTTGACCTGGGCACGGGTGCCCGGGCGCTCGTTCGTCTTGTAGATGGTCGCGCCCTTGCGGGTCTCGCGGACCCCGGCGATCTTGGTACCGGACTGCGCCATGGTCAGCGCCTCCCCTTCACGTTGCGCTCCTGGCCGGCGTGGAACTTGAACGTCCGGGTGGGGGCGAACTCGCCGAGCTTGTGGCCGACCATCGACTCGGTGACGTACACCGGGACGTGCTTGCGGCCGTCGTGGACGGCGATGGTGTGGCCGACCATGTCGGGGATGATGGTGGAACGGCGAGACCAGGTCTTGATGACCTTCTTCTCGCCTGCGGCGTTCAGGACGTCGACCTTCTTGAGAAGGTGGTCGTCGATGAAGGGGCCCTTCTTGAGTGAACGAGGCATCTCGGACTCCTGGCCTTACCGGCGCGAGCCGCGGGTGCGGCGACGACGGACGATGAGCTTCTGGGACGGCTTGGTCTTGTCTCGGGTGCGGCCTTCCTTCTGGCCCCACGGAGACACCGGGTGGCGACCACCCGAGGTCTTGCCCTCGCCACCACCGTGGGGGTGGTCGACGGGGTTCATGGCCACACCGCGGGTCTGGGGGCGGACGCCCTTCCAGCGCTTGCGGCCGGCCTTGCCGATCTTGATCAGCTCGGCCTCGGCGTTGCCGACCTCACCGACGGTGGCCCGGCAGTCGATCGGCACGCGGCGCATCTCGGTGGACGGCAGGCGCAGGGTGGCGTAGTCGCCCTCCTTCGCCACCAGCTGGACGCTGGTGCCGGCCGAACGAGCCATCTTCCCACCGCCGCCGGGCTTGAGCTCGACGTTGTGCACGGTGGTGCCGACGGGGATGTAGCGCATCGGGAGGGCGTTGCCGGGACGGATCTCGGCGCCCTGGCCGCTCTGGAGGCGGTCGCCGACCTTCACGTTGCGTGGGGCGAGGATGTAGCGCTTCTCGCCGTCGAGGTAGTGGAGCAGGGCGATGCGGCAGTTGCGGTTCGGGTCGTACTCGATGGCCGCGACGTTGGCCGGCACGCCGTCCTTGGTGCGGCGGAAGTCCACCACGCGGTACTGCTGCTTGTGGCCGCCGCCCTTGTGGCGAGCGGTCTTGCGCCCGTAGGAGTTGCGGCCGCCGGTGTTGCTCTTGGCGACGAGGAGCGACTTCTCCGGCGTGGTCTTGGTGATGTCCTTGAAGTCCGAGACCGTCTGGAACCGACGGCCCGGGCTGGTGGGCTTGCGCTTGCGGAGCGCCATGGCGATCAGGCCTCCTTGAAGAGGTCGATGGAGTCGCCCTCGACGAGGGTGACGATGGCCCGCTTGCGGGAGGGACGGCTGCCGACCTTGCCGGTGCGGCGGTTGCGGGTGGTCTTGCCCTTGCGGTTGAGCGTGTTGACCTTGGCCACCTTGACGCCGAAGATCTCCTCGACCGCGTTGCGGATCTCGGGCTTGGCGGCGTCGTTGTGGACGACGAACGTGTAGACGTTCTGCTCGATCAGGGCGTAGCTCTTCTCCGAGACGACCGGAGCGATGATGACGTCGCGGGGATCCTTCACTTCGCCTCCTCGGCGTTCTCGGCGGCGGGCACCGAGGTGGGCAGGTTCTCCTGCGTGAACACGACGTAGTCGTTGACGAGGACGTCGTAGGCGTTGAGCTCGCGGGAGTTGATGACCTGCACCTCGGGGAGGTTGCGGAACGAGCGGGCGGCCACGCCGTCGCCGTCGGTCAGGACCACGAGCACGCGTCCCTCGGTGCCGAGCGCCGCGAGGGCGGCCTTGGCGTCCTTGGTCTTGGGGGCGTCCCAGCCCCAGGCGTCGACCACGAGGACCTTGCCCTCGGCGGCCCGGTCGGACAGGGCCGAGCGCAGGGCCAGGCGCACCATCTTCTTGGGCGTCTTCTGGTCGTACTTGCGGGGCTTCGGGCCGAGGGCCACGCCGCCGCCGCGCCAGATTGGCGACCGGCTGGAGCCGGCGCGGGCGCGGCCCGTGCCCTTCTGGGCCCAGGGCTTGGCGCCGCCGCCCCGAGCCTCGGAGCGGGTCTTGGTGGACTGGGTGCCGGCCCGGCGGGCGGCAAGCTGGGCGGTGACCACCTGCGACATCACGGCCACGTTGGGCTCGATGCCGAAGTAGCTCTCGTCGAGCTCGACGGTGCCGGACTTCTTGCCGGAGGTGCTGAGCACGTCGACCATCGTCACTTCCCCTTCACGGCGTCACGGATGAGCACGAGGCCACCCTTGGGGCCGGGAACGGCGCCCTTGATGAGCAGGAGGTTGCGCTCGGCGTCAGCCGACACGACGGTGAGGTTCAGCGTCGTGACCTTGTCGCCACCCATGCGGCCGGCCATGCGCTGGCCCTTGAACACACGGGCGGGCGTGGCGCACTGGCCGATGGCGCCCGGCGCACGGTGGACCCGGTGGGCACCGTGGCTGGCGCGCTGGCCGGCGAAGCCGTGGCGCTTCATGACGCCGGCGAAGCCCTTGCCCTTGGAGACGGCGGTGACGTCGATGAGGTCGCCGTCGGCGAGGGCGTCGACGGTGATCTCCTGGCCGACCTCGTAGCCGGTGACGTCGTCGAGGCGGAGCTCGACGAGGCGCTCACCCGGCTCCACGTCGCCGTACTGGCCGGCGACGGGCTTGGAGAGCTTGGTGGCCTTCTTGTGGCCGAAGGTGACCTGGAGGGCGCTGTAGCCGTCCTTCTCGGGGGTGCGGATCTGCACCACGCGAAGGGGCTCGACCTCGAGGACGGTGACCGGAACCATGCGGTTCTGGTCGTCCCAGATCTGGGTCATGCCGACCTTCTGGCCGACGATCGCTTTGGTTGCCATGCGTTGCGTCTTTCTTCGCGGAGGAACGGGGGCCGTTCACGCGGACGCTCCGCTTGGGCCAAGCCCAGCGGAGCGCCAGTTCGGTTGTGCTCCGGGGTACCTGCGAGAGGCCGTCGGAGACGTCGGTTGCAGGCCGGAGCCTGGAAACCAGCCCATCGGCGGGAGCCCCTGGGCAACGAGTTGGAAACACTACCGGACCTGCCGTCCCGAGTCCAAAGCGGACCCGGAAACGGAACGGGGGCGCCATCGCTGGCACCCCCGTCCCCGGAACGTCCGGTCGGTCAGCGGCCCGGAGGGCCGGTGATCAGGCCGTCTGGAGCTTGATCTCGATGTCGACGCCGGCCGGCAGATCGAGGCGCTGGAGCGAATCGACCGTCTTGGGCGTGGGCTCGAGGATGTCGAGGAGGCGCTTGTGGATGCGCATCTCGAAGTGCTCCCGGGAGTCCTTGTACTTGTGGGGCGAGCGGATCACCGTGTAGCGGTGCTTGCTCGTCGGAAGCGGGATGGGCCCCCGGACCGTGGCGTTGGTGCGCAGCACCGTCTCCACGATCTTCTTGGTCGACTGGTCGATGACCTCGTGGTCATAGGCCTTGAGTCGGATGCGGATCTTCTGGGCGTCAGCCATGGTTCTCGTCGTCTCTACTTGATGATCTTGGTGACGCGGCCGGCGCCGACGGTACGGCCACCCTCACGG
>CALANQ010000323.1 GCA_937926025.1 uncultured Acidimicrobiales bacterium | reverse complement strand
GAACCGCATGAGCCTCGTCTTCTCAGGTCAGGGCGACGCGCTGCGCCTGCGCCAGGTCTTCGGCAGCGTCCAGCGCTTCGTCCCCGAACGGCGTCCGTTCGCCTTCATCGCCATCTCGGCCGTCGGGGCCTCGGTCTGCGAGGCGCTGTCGCTGATCTTCATCACGCTCGTGGCCACCGGCCTGGCCGCTGACAAGGCCTCCACCGAGGTCGCGGGCGTCACCATCGCACGCAACACGATGCTGGCGGCCGCCGCCGTCCTGCTGCTGGCCCGACTCGCACTGATGTGGGTCAACGTGCGGATCTCGGCCCGGTTGGCCGCCGAGGGGCTGGCATCCGCTCGCCGAGCGCTCCTCCACGCCCTGGTGTCCAGCGATTGGCAGCGGCAGTCTCGCCAGCCCCCGGGGCAGCTGTTCGACCTGCTGTCCAGCCGGGCGGACATCGTCGGGATGATGATCGCCATCATGTCGGCCATGGTGGTGTCGGGGGCGAACCTGATCATCCTGGCCGGGCTCTCCGTCGCCCTGCAGCCCGTCGCGGTGCTCGGCCTCGGTGTGGTGGGCGGCATCCTCGCCTGGGCGCTGCGGCCCTTCAACCGCCTGACCCGCAAGTCCTCCAAGGACCTGATGGTCGCGTCGGAGGCGTACCTCGAGGACGCCAATGACCTGACCCACAACCTCCGGGACCTGGCATCGTTCGGCTCCGGGCCCGCGTTCGTCGCGGCCTCGGACGCCCACCAGGTCCGGGCCACCCGGGCGTACCGCCGCACCCGGATGCTCACCAGCATCCTGCCGCAGATCTACCAGACCCTCGGGATGGCCCTCGGCGTGGCCGGCCTCGCGGTGGCCGCGCTCGTCGGCACCGACGACCTGGCGGTGCTCGGCGCGGTGGTCCTCCTGCTGCTCCGGGCCGTGTCATACGGCCAGCAGCTGCTGAGCTCCACCCAGTCCGTGAACGAGCGGGCGCCCTACGTGGCGAGCCTCATCGAGCTCATCGACGACCTCGACGCCCACCGCCAGACCGGCGGGCCCGAGGTGCCGGCCGCCCCCGCGCCGCTGTCGCTCCAGCAGGTCGGGTACCGCTACGAGGCCGGTGACGGGCGGGCGCTCAACGCCATCGACCTGGAGCTGCCCGAGGGCCAGATGCTGGGCATCGTGGGACCGTCTGGTGGCGGCAAGACCACGCTGCTGCACGTGCTGGCCGGCCTGCGCCACCCCACCGAGGGAGAGATGCTCGTGGCCGGCGTCCCCGTCGGCCGCGTCGACCTCGCCTGGTGGCGTTCCAAGGTGGCGCTCGTGCCCCAGGCCGCCGGCCTCATGACGGGCACGGTCGCCGCCAACATCGACATGCTCCGAGGCCTCGACCCCGAGCAGCTCCGCCGGGCGGCCGAACGGGCGCAGATGGAGCGCGACATCGAGAACATCGGCGGCTTCGACACGCCCCTGTCCCGCCACGCCCAAGCACTGTCGGGCGGCCAGCTGCAGCGGCTCTCCATCGCCCGGGCCCTGGCCGGCGATCCGGAGATCCTCCTGCTCGACGAGCCCACCAGCGCCCTCGACGTCGCCACGGAGGAGCGCCTGAGCGAGGTGCTCGAGTCGCTCCGGGGCTCGGTGACCATGGTGATCGTGGCGCACCGGCTCAGCACCGTCGCCGCCTGCGACCGGGTCCTCGTGCTCGACAAGGGGCGCATCATCGCCGACGGGCCGCCGTCCGACGTGTTGGACCAGTTCGGCCGGACGGGGGTGTCGGGCTGGGAGCTCGTGGAGGACCCGACGTGAGCGACGCCGAGCAGCCGGTCATCACCGTGATCATGTGCACCCGCAACGGGGCGCGCTACATCCCGGAGTCCCTGGGCGCCATCCTCGCCCAGGAGTGGGATCAGCCCTGGGAGGTGGTGGTCGTCGACAACGACAGCGACGACAGCACCCCGGCGCTGCTGGCAGAGATCGCCGCCGCCGAGCCGCGGGTGCGGGTGGTGCCGGCCGTCGCCATGCGCAACACGCCCTACGCCCGGAACGTGGGCGTCGAAGCGGCTCGGGGCCGCTTCATCACGTTCATGGACGACGACGACGTGGTGGAGCCCGGCTGGCTCGCCGGGCTGGGCGCCGCCCTGGAGGAGCACCCGGTGGTGGCCATGCGGGTCGACGTCGATCAGATCAACCCGCCCGTGGTCGCCGCCACCCGGCGGCCTCCGGGCATCACCGGGATCAGGAGCTACCGCGGCCTGCCGGTCGTCACCACCCAGATGGCCACGCGCCGGGACTGGTACCTGGCGGTCGGCGGGTTCGACGAGCACATCCCCGGTCCCGCCGGCGAGGACACGGACTTCGCCCTGCGCCTGTGGGACCGCTACCGGAGCCAGCCGTACTGGGCCGAGGACGCCGTCGTCCACTACCGGCTCCGCGGCGAGCCCAAGGTGCTGCTCAAGCAGGGCTTCCGGTACGGCCGGGTCCATCCCATCCTGCACAAGCGCTGGGACGCCGTGTGTCCCGAGCCGGGTCCGTCGGCCACCGTCACGGCCAAGGAGTGGGCGCACCTGGCGCTGTCCGCACCGCGGAGCCTGCTGCGCCCGGAGGCCAACCTGCGCTGGTACTTCCGGGTGGGGGTGAAGGCCGGCCGGGTGGTCGGGTCCGTCCGCTACCGGACCCTGCTGCTGTGACCGTCCGCTCCGACGGGCCGGTGCGCGTCCTCGTCCTGGTGAAGGGCCTCGGGCTGGGTGGTGCCGAGCGGCTCATCGCCGGCCAGGTCACCGCGGGCGCTCCCGGCGTCGAGTTCTCCGTCGCGTTCGTGCGGCCCGACAAGCAGCACTTCGTCCCCGAGCTGGAGGCGGCCGGCGTGACCTGCACCGTGCTCGCCGGTACGGGCCGTCCGTGGCCGCTCGCCCTGGCCCGGCACCTCCGGTCCGCCCGGCCCCAGGTCGTGCACGCCCACTCGCCGCTGCCGGCGGCGGTCGCCCGGGTGCTGGTGGCGCTCGGGTTCGCGGGACGCGGGGCCCGCACCGCGTACACGGAGCACAACCGGTGGTCCGCCTACCGCTGGCCCACGCGCATCGTCAACGCGCTCACCATGCCGCTGGACCGCACCATCTGGGCGGTGTCCGACGAGGCCAAGGGCTCCGTCCACCCCGGTCGGCTGCGCCGGCGGGTCCAGCCGCTGCACCACGGCGTGGACCTCGAGGCCACGCGGGCTGCGGCCGCCGCCGAGCCGACGCCGCCAGTGGCGGTCGATCCCGGCGACACCGTCTTCGTGCACATCGCCAACCGTCGTCCAGAGAAGGCCCACGAGGTGCTCATCGACGCCTTCGACCGGGTGGTCCCCGAGCTTCCCGGCGCTCGGCTGTGGCTGGTCGGCCAGCGCCTCGACGACCCGGCGCTCGTGGCCCACCTGGCCGCGGCCACCTCGGCGGAACGCATCGACGTCCTCGGCTACCGGTCCGACGGGCCGTCGCTCATCGCCCGGGCGCAGGCCGTGGTCCTCAGCTCGGACCACGAGGGCCTGCCGGTGGTGGTCATGGAGGCGCTGGCGCTGGGCCGGCCGGTGGTGTCCACCTCGGTCGGTGGGGTGCCCGAGGCGGTGCGGGACGGCGTGGAGGGGCTGCTGGTCCCGCCACGGGACCCAGCGGCCCTGGCGGCGGCCATGGTCCGCCTCGGGTCGGATCCGGAGCTGGCGGAGCGGCTGGCCGCCGGAGCGGCCCGGCGAGCCGAGGCGTTCGATGCCGCGCCCGCCCAGCAGGCACAGGCCGCGGCCTACCTGGACCGGTAGCCCCGCTACGCCAGCGACCGGGCGATGCTGGCGGCGATGTCGTCGAGGTCCTGCTCCGACAGCGAGAGGTGCACCGGCAGCGACAGGATCCGCCGGGCCACGTCCTCGGTCACCGCCAGGCCGTCGGACGGCGTGTCGGCGAACACGGGCTGCAGGTGCGCCGGCGGGAAGTAGATCCGGGCCTCGATGCCGTCGGCGGCCAGGTCGGCGGCCACCTGATCCCGTCGGTCGGCGGGGAGCTGCACCGTGTAGAGCATGTAGGTGTGGTCCCGGTCGGGGGCCTCCGTCGGGGTCTGCACGCCGGCGATCGGTGCGAGCCGGGCGGTGAGGGCCGCCGCGTTGGCCCGCTTGCGCTCCAGGATGTGGTCGAGCCGCTCCACCTGGCAGACACCCATCGCCGCCTGCATCTCGGTGATGCGCCAGTTCCAGCCCAGCGCGGCGTGGTGGTAGGGCGCATCCATGCCGTGGTTGCGCAGCAGCCGCATCGCCTGGTCCAGGTCGGACCGGTTGGTGGTGACGATCCCGCCCTCGCCGGTGGTGATGTTCTTGGTGGGGGTGAAGCTGAACATCGCGGCATCGGTGGTGGAGCCGACCGGCCGGCCCCGGTAGCGGGCCCCGTGCGCCTCGGCGGCGTCCTCCAGCACCACCGCACCGTGGGCGTCGGCGATGGCCCGCAGCTCGTCCAGGTCGGCCGCCTGGCCGCCGTAGTGCACCGGCACGATGGCCCGGGTCCGGGGCGTCATCCGCCGGGCGACGTCGTCGGGATCCAGGTTGAGCGTGTCCGGCGAGACATCGGCGAAGACCGGGGTGGCCCCGATGTGCAGCACCGAGGTGGCCGTCGAGATGAACGTGAGCGACGGGACGATGACCTCGTCGCCGGGGCCGATGCCGCACGCCAGGTACATGGCGGCCAGCGCCACGGTCCCGTTGGCGAACGCCACCGCGTGGGCCGCGCCGTGGCGCTGGGCCATGGCGTCCTCGAACCGCTTCGTCGCGGGGCCGTTGGTCAAGATGCCCGAGCCCAGGACCTCGGTGACCGCGGCGACCTCCTCCTCGCCCACGTTGGGGACCGCGATCCGGATCCGGGGCGGTGGCGTCCGGCTGCCCCCGGCGGTGCCGAGCGGGTCGTAGGCGTCACGGACGGTCATCATCGGGATCCTTGCTGCTGGGTCCGGTGAACTCGGGCATGGTGGCGTGGTCGCCGGCGGAGATGCCCTCTCGCCGGACCACGGAACGGACGGTCTGGGCCATGATCCGCAGGTCCCCGGCCAGGGACCACGTCTCCACGTACTGCACGTCGAGCTCCAGGCGATCGTCCCAGGTGGTGGCGTTGCGGCCGTTGACCTGCGCCAGCCCCGTCAGACCGGGCCGGACCTCGTGGCGGCGGGCCTGGCGGGGCGAGTAGCGGTCGAGGTAGCGGACCAGCAGGGGCCGGGGCCCGACCAGGCTCATGTCGCCGACCAGGACGTTCCACAGCTCCGGCAGCTCGTCGAGGCTCGTG
>CALANQ010000322.1 GCA_937926025.1 uncultured Acidimicrobiales bacterium | reverse complement strand
GATCCCCAGCACCCCGAGCCGGCGCAACCAGATCCGCTTCCGGGAGACCCGCCCTGGCACCGCCGCGGGCGCGTCGAGACCGGGCGCGTCGTCCACCGCCACGGGGTCGTCGTCCATGCTCGCTCCCACGCACCTCATCCGCCTGAAGGAACCTCCATGATGGCCGCTCGGCCCCGTCTCGCCGGACGCGGGCCGTCCGCCAGCACTCCTGACGTCCGCCGGGGGCCGGTGGTTCCCTGGACGGGCCGGGCGGCGCGCGCCATCCTGGGCCGAGCCGGTTGCCTCGATCGAACAAGTGTTCGATACTGGGGTCATGGCCGTTCCCGCCCCTGACCTCGTCGCCCTCCGCGAGCTGGGGGACCGCGTGCGGCCGCTCAGCGCCGCGGCGGAGCGGGTGCTCCCGGTGCCGGCGGCGTTCGCCGACCTGATCCCCCAGGGCGGGCTGGTGCGCGGCAGCACCGTCATCACGGGCGGCAGCGCCGCCTCCAGCCTGGCTCTGGCCCTGGCCGGGCCGGTCACCGCCGCCGGGCAGTGGTGCGCGGTGGTGGGTGTCGCCCACCTCGGGCTGCTGGCCGCGGCGGAGCTGGGCGTGGCGCTCGAGCGCACCCTGCTCATCGCCGACCCCGGTCCCCAGGAGTGGGCCGGCACGGTGGCGGCGCTGCTCGACGCCGTCGAGGTGGTGGTGGTGCAGCCCACCGCCCCCATCACGCCCACCACCCAGCGGCGGCTCATCGCCCGCGCCCGGGACCGGGGCTCGGTGCTGCTGCAGGCCGGTGGCCGCTCGGACGCGTGGGCCGCCCAACCGGATCTCACGGTGGACTCCGGGCCCTCTCGGTGGGAGGGCGTCGGCATCGGGCACGGTCGGCTGCGCGCCCGCCGGGTCCGGGTCCAGGTGTCGGGGCGGCGGGGCGCGGTCCGGCCCCGGGAGGCGGAGCTGTGGCTGCCTGGACCCGAGGGGCAGATCGCCGTCGCCGCGCCCACCCGAACGGCGGGGTCGGTCGGGTCGGTCGGGTCGGTCGACGACCGCCGGTCGCGCGGTCCGGCGACGGCCGACGCGCCGGCGTGGCGCGACGCGGGATGACCGCCGAGGTCGGCACCCGCACCCTCGTGGTCTGGTGCCCGGACTGGCCGGTGCTGGCGTCGGACCCGGAGCCGGCGGCGCCGGTCATCGTGGTCCGGGCCAACCGGGTCGTGGCGGCGTCGATGGCGGCCCGGGCCGCGGGGGTCGAGGTCGGGCTGCGCCGCCGGGCCGCCCAGCGGCGGTGCCCGTCGGTGGAGGTGGTCGCCCACGATCCGGGGCGCGACGCCCGGGCGTTCGAGCCGGTGGCGTCGTCGCTCGACGCCGTCACGCCCGGGGTCGAGGTCAGCCGGCCCGGCACCCTGGCGTTCGCCACCCGAGGCCCGTCGCGGTACTTCGGCGGGGACGAGTCGCTGGCCGAGCGGGTGGCGTGGATGGTGTCGGGGGCCCTGGGCGGCCGGTGGCCGGTCCGGGTCGGCGTGGCCGATGGCGCCTTCGGTGCGCTGCTGGCCGCCCAGGCCGCCCACCGCCGGGGGGTGGCCACCGTGGTGGTGCCGCCGGGGGAGGCGGCGGGCTTCCTCGGCCCCCATCCGGTGGCCTCGCTGCTGGAGGCGGTGGAGGTGCCCGACGTGATCGACGTGTGGCAGCGCCTCGGCCTGCGCACCCTCCGGCACGTGGCCGAGCTGCCCCGGGGCGACGTGTCGGCCCGCTTCGGGCATCCGGGCGTGGCCGCGCACCGGCTGGCGTCGGGGCTGGACCTGCGGCCCCTGGCCGCCCGCCATCCGGCTCCGGACCTGGCCGTCACCCGGGACCTCGATCCGCCGGTGGACCGCGTCGACCGGGCCGCGTTCGTGGCCAAGACCCTGGCCGACCAGCTGCACGCCCGCCTCGCCGCCGACGGCCTGGCCTGCACCCAGGTGCTGGTGGAAGCGCGCACCGAGCACGGCGAGGTGCTGGCCCGGCGGTGGCGCCACGAGGGTGCGCTCACCGCCGGGGCCCTGGCCGATCGGGTCCGCTGGCAGCTCGACGGCTGGCTCACCGGATCGGGCGCCACCCGGCCCACCGCCGGGGTGGACCGGCTGACCCTGGTGCCGGTCGAGGTGGTGGCGGCCCGGGGGCGCCAGCTCGGGTTCTGGGGCGGCGAGACGCTGGTCGACGAGCGCATCTGGCGGGCCGTCGCCCGGCTGCAGGGCCAGCTCGGGGCCGAGGCCGTCACCGTGCCCGAGGTGCGGGGCGGGCGGGGCCCGGGGGAGCGGGTGGTCCGGGTCCCGGTGGCCACCGTCGACCTCACCGAAGACCGCCCGGCGGCCCGTCCCGCCAGCATCACCGAGCCGTGGCCCGGGCAGGTCCCGGCGCCGGCGCCGGCCACCGTCCTGGCCGAGCCCGAGCCGGTCGTGGTGGCCGACGCCCGGGGTCGTCCGGTCACCGTGTCGGGGCGGATCGAGGTCTCGGCGCCGCCGGCCACGCTGGCCCTGCCCGGTCGTCGGCCGGTGCGGCTCACGGCGTGGGCGGGGCCCTGGCCCGTCGACGAGCGCTGGTGGGATCCGGAGCGCCACCGGCGCCGCGCCCGCTTCCAGGTGGTGGACCAGGAGGGGGCGGCGCACCTGCTGGCGGTGGAGGCCGGAGCGTGGTGGCGGGAGGCCACCTACGATTGAGCTGCCCGTGGTCGTCGGTGGGTCGGGTGAGGTGTCCAGGCTCCTGTGCCCTCAAACTCCTCACATTTCGCACCGATGATGCAAAAAGGAAACCGGTAGGAACCTAAGATCCACGAGCGCGATGCGACCAGGGGGGCCGCATCTTGGAGGAGCAACCATGAGCGACGGCGACGCCGCACCCATCGAGCTGGAGCCAACGGGGAAGAAGGCCGGCTCGCTCAAGACCCGTTCGCTCGTGCTCGGCGCCATCCTCGTCGTCGCGGCCGGCGCCGGCCTGTACACCTGGCGGCAGGTGAAGCCGGTGGTGGAGTCGCGCAAGTACGCCAAGGTCACCTACGAGGTGCCCGAGGCACCGAAGCTCACCCCCGCCGACGGCGAGACCGTCTACCGGATCGACCCCACCAAGTCGTCGCTCACCTATCAGGTGAAGGAGCAGTTCGCCGGCAAGGAGACCAGCTCGGCCAAGGGCACCACCAACGGCGTCGCCGGTGACATCGCCGTCGACCCGTCGGACCTGTCGGCCACGCGGGTCGGCACCGTGGTCGTCAACCTCGAGCAGCTCCACTCCGACAACAACCTGCGCGACGCCCGCCTCCGCCTGGACTACCTGGAGTCCCACGAGCACCCGCTCGCCACCTTCGAGCCCGACGACATCACCGGCCTCGACGGCGAGCTGGTCGAAGGGAAGGCCCACGACTTCGAGATGACCGGCGACCTCACCGTCAAGGACATCACCAAGCCCGCCACCTTCGCCGGCACCGCCACGCTCGACGACGGCGCCCTCACCGTGAAGGCCACCAGCAAGGCCAAGCTCTCGGACTTCGACGCCGGCCCCATCAACATCGCCGGCATGGTGTCCACGTCCGACGACGCCACCCTCACGCTGAAGCTCACCGCGTACGACCCGACCGAGCGCACCATCCCCACCCGCATCAGCGGCCCCGACGCCAAGGAGCCCACCGGCGGGCCGTCCTTCGCCAAGACCGTCCAGCCCATCCTCGAGGCCAACTGCGTCTCGTGCCACAACTCCGGCCAGATGGGCGCCCACGCCATCACCATCGACACCGCCGGCGACGCCCGCTCGGTCTCCGACGGCCTCAAGACCGTCACCCAGCTGAAGCACATGCCGCCGTGGCCGGCCTCGGACGTGGGTGTGCCGCTCCAGCACAAGATGTCGCTCACCGACGACGAGATCGCCGCCATCGCCGCCTGGTCCGATGCCGGCGCCCCCCTCGACGTGTCCGAGAACGCCCTCATCCGGCCCAAGCCCACCGACCCGGGCCCGCAGCCCCGCAAGGACATCGTCCTCGATCGGCCGGCGTACACCGGGTCGCTCGACAACACCAACGACTACCGCTGCTTCGTCCTCGACCCGAAGCTCACCAAGCCCACGTACCTCACCGGCTACACGTTCCTGGCCGACCAGGTCGAGGAGCTGCACCACGCCCAGGTGTTCCACATCAGTGCGGAGCAGGTGCAGTCGTCGAAGGAGGTCGACGGCAAGGACGGCCAGCCCGGCTGGGGCTGCTACGCCGGCCCGATGCTGCGCGGCGCCCGCCCCGACAAGGTGCCGGGCCGCGCCTACAAGCGCGACGTCGGCTTCTCCGGCCAGTCCAACCTGGTGGCCGGCTGGGTGCCGGGCCAGGGGCCGTCGGACTTCGGCGATGACATCGGCATCCTGATGGAGCCGGGCGACGCCCTGGTGCTGCAGCTGCACTACCACTACAGCGGCGATCCCACGCCGGACCGCTCCACGCTGGCGCTCCAGGTGGAGGACGGCGCCAAGGACCTCAAGGCCATGCGGGTCATCAACCCGATCGGCCCGGTGGAGATCCCGTGCGCCCCCGCGGACCGGGAGGCACCCCTGTGCGACCGGGAGGCCGCGCTCGCCGACAACGTGAAGCTCTACGGCCCGTCGGGCGCCGCCAACGAGGCCGGGCTGCTGATGCTCTGCGGCACGACCCCCGAGGAGCTCACCAAGGACTTCGACGGGAACGTCGCCTCGTCCTCCTGCGACCAGACCGTGCCCGAGGACGGCACCATCGTCGCCGTGCTCGGCCACATGCACACGCTCGGCAAGACCTTCCGCCTCACGCTCGATCCCGATACGGCGGACGAGCAGGTCCTGCTCGACATCCCCGAGTGGAGCTTCGACTGGCAGATGAACTACACGCTGGAGACCCCCATCCACGTCAAGGCGGGCCAGCCGCTGCGGATGGACTGCTCGTGGGACCGGCGCGCCGATCCCACGCGGCCCCCGAAGTACATCGTGTTCGCCGAGGGCACCGAGGACGAGATGTGCTTCGCCACCTACGCCCTCATCCCCGACGACCAGGGCTGAACGACGCGGTACGCGGCGACCCGGCAACGACGGCCGGCCGGTCCCCGTGGGCCGGTCGGTCCGCCGCGAGACTGCACGGGTGCCCCTGCCCGATGCAGCCGATCCCACCGGTGACCGCGACGGCGATCGTGACGGTGACCGCGAGCTGATCGCGGTCACGGAGCACTGGTTCCTCGAGCGCGGCATCCCGCACTTCATCGAGCACTACCGGGCACGCGAGGACGTGTTCACGCGGGCGCTGCCCGTCCTGACCCTCGTGTTCCTGGTGGAGCTGCTCGGCGCGGCCAACTTCGCCTGGGTGTGGTGGGCGAACCTGGCCGCGCTGGTGGCCGGCGTGGCGGTGGCCGTGGGCCTGTGGGCCGCCGTCAACCGGATGCGGGGCCGGCGCTGGTCGCAGCTCCCCGACACGGTCGGCCCCGTCGAGCTCGCCGCGTTCGTGCTGATCCCCGCCGTGCTACCGCTCATCGGCGGCCAGGTGATCTCCGCCATCGTCACGGCCATCGTGAACCTGGTCCTCGTCGGCCTGATCTACCTGACGCTCAGCTACGGGCTGGTCCCCATGACCCGGTGGGCCGTCGTCCAGACCACCAAGCAGCTCGGCGCCGTCGCCGGCCTGTTCGGCCGGGCGCTGCCCCTCCTGCTGCTGTTCACCGTGGCCCTGTTCATCAACACCGAGGTCTGGCAGGTGGCCGCCTCGCTCGACGGCCTGCTCTTCTGGATGACCGTCTGGTTCTTCGTCCTGGCCGGCACCCTCTTCCTGGTGCTGCGCCTCCCGGGCGAGCTGGGCAAGCTGCGCGACCAGCTCACCGGACCGGCCCTCGTCGAGGCCTGCGCCGGCACCCCGATGGCGGCACCGGCCGAGGAGCTCGAGCCCGAGGGTGCGGTGGAGCCGGTCCCGCTCGGCAAGCGCCAGCAGGGCAACGTGCTGCTCGTCTTGTTCTTCAGCCAGGCCGTGCAGGTGCTGCTGGTGTCGGTGGCGATCTCGCTGTTCTTCTTCGTGTTCGGCCTGTTCGCCATCCGGCCCGAGGTGATCCAGGCGTGGCTGGGCGACATCGGCAGCGACACGCTGGCCACCTGGCACTTCTTCGGCCGCGACATCGAGCTGCCCCGGGCGCTCATCCACGTCGCCGGGTTCATCGGCGCCCTCTCGGGCTTCTACTTCACGGTGTACGTCATCACCGACAGCACGTACCGCGAGGAGTTCTTCACCGAGATCGTGGCCGACGTGCGCCAGTCCCTGGCGGTCCGCAACGTGTACCTCGCCGTCTGCCGGCGCGCCGGGCGCTGAGGCCGGACCCGGGACCGCTCAGGCGCTGATGAGCTCGGCGTCGGGCTGGTCGGCGTCGGGCTGGTCGGCGGCGACCGCGTCGCGCTTGGACGTGAAGCGGCGGCCGACCCGGGCGATGCGCTCCATGCGCTTGAGGAGGGCCTTGCGGGCATCCTCGGCCTCGGGGGTGAGTCCCTCGAGGTGCTCGACGTCCCAGTGGCGCAGGATCACGGGCACCAGGACCGAGTCGTGGTGGACGGTGAAGTCGTAGATGCCGGCGCGGGCGATGGCGTGGGCGTGGGACTCGAAGTCGGGGATGCCGGTGCCGGGCATCTCGAACTCCCGCACCTGGCGCTCCATGGCGATGACCATGCCGGACGGGTCGATCTCCAGCGCCGCGGTGCCGAGGTCCCGGTAGAACAGGTGGTGGCGGTTCTCATCGGCCGCCACCCGCTTCATGACCTCGTACCCGGCCTTGTCCGTGAGGAGCTTCCCGGTGTTGTGGTGGGCGATGCGGGTGGCCAGCTCCTGCAGCGTCACGTAGACGATGCCGTCGGTCACGAAGTCGACCACGGGCACCTGGCCGCCCTCGACCTGGTGCATGCGGGCCCGCTCCAGCGCCACCGGGTCGAGCATGCGGGTCACGGTGAGGTAGTCCCGCATCACGATCGAGTGACGGCCCTCCTCCGCGGTCCAGCGCCGGACCCAGGTGCCCCACGCGCTGTCGGCGCCGAAGAGCGTCTCGATGGTGCGGAAGTAGTAGGGGAGGTTGTCCTCGGTGAGGAGGTTCACGAACAGGCTGGAGCGCACGGCGGGGTCCATCGGGGCCTCGTCCTCGGTCCAGACCTCGCCGGGCTCGAAGTCCCGACCGCGGCTCCACGGCACCAGCTCGTGGGGGAACCACTCCTTGGACGAGGCGAGGTGCTTGTTCAGCAGGCCCTCGGCGACCGGTTCGAGCTCGTTCAGGAGGGCGATCTGGTCCATGTCCACGTAGCCTACCTACCGGTAGGTAGGGAGGCGAGGGCAGGGGCTGTGACGTGTGTCCGGGGCGGTCGGACGGACGTCCGCGTGCCAGACTTCCGACATGAACCAGGGGGAACGGGGACGTGAACGGTGGGTGCTGCCCGAGGTCGGGCGGCGCCGGTTCCTGATCGGGGCGGCGGCCGCTACCACGGTGGTGCTGGTCGGCTGCGGATCGCCCTCGGACGACGGCCCCGGCCGCTCCGGCTCCCCCACGGCTCCCCGCAAGGCCGTGGACCCCGTCGACGCCCCCGCCGCCGGCGCGGACGGCGACGTGTTCACGCTCGGCGTGGCCTCGGGGGACCCCACCACCACCTCGGTCATCCTCTGGACCCGCCTCGCCTCCGACCCCACCGCGGACGACGGCGCCGGCGGCCTCGGCGACGACGACATCGCCATCGCGTGGGACCTGGCCGCCGACGCGGACTTCTCCCGGGTGCTGGCCTCGGAGCTCATCTCGGCCAAGGCGGCGCACGGCCACTCCGTCCACGTCGATGCCCAGGGCCTGGAAGCGGGCACCGACTACTGGTACCGGTTCCGCTACGGAGACCAGACCAGCACCGTCGGCCGGACCGCCACGCTGCCCGACGGATCCCCCGACGCCTTCGGCCTCGCCGTGGTCAACTGCCAGATGTACGAGGGCGGGGCCTACGGCGCGTACCGCAACCTGGTGGACGAGGATGTCGATCTCGTCGTCCACCTCGGCGACTACATCTACGAGTATCCGGGCGGCGAGGGCGCCGGCCGCCACTCGCTCCCGAACCGGATGCTGACCACCGTCGGGGACTACCGGCTCCGCTACGCCTCCTACAAGCTCGACCCGGACCTGCAGGCCGCCCACGCCCGCTTCCCGTTCGTCGCCACCTGGGACGACCACGAGGTGGCCAACAACTACATGGGCGACACCGTCCCCGGCGACGCCACCCCCGAGCAGGTCGAGGAGCGCAAGGCGGCCGCGTACCAGGCCTGGTGGGAGAACATGCCCGCCCGCCTCGACCCGCCCGACGGCCCCGATCTCGCCGTCTACCGGGACTTCACGATGGGCGACCTCGCCACCCTGTACCTGCTCGACGAGCGCCAGGACTCGGCCGAACCGCCGTGCCGGGACACCTCGACCGCAGGCCTGGACTACGGGAACTGCGACGACGTCGATGGCGAGGATCGCACCCGGCTCGGTGCGGACCAGGAGGCGTGGCTGGCCGACGCCCTCGGCGGCAGCGCCACCCGCTGGAACCTGCTCGGCAACCCGGTGGTGCTGGCCGGCATCGACGCCGGTCAGGACGAGTCCGCCTTCTACCTCGACACCTGGGACGGCTTCCCCGACGCCCGCAAGCGGCTCATCGCCCAGCTGGCCGACGTCGACAACCCGGTGGTGCTCACCGGCGACTACCACGCCGGCATGGTGCTCGACGTCCACGAGGTGCCCTTCGACCAGGACACCCCGGTGGTGGCGCCCGAGTTCATGGCGCCCCCGATCTCGTCGGCCCTGTTCGACGCCGACGTGACCGGCCGCACCCCGCAGCTGCGCCAGCAGATCAACGAGTACGGCTACCTGGTGGTGGCCGTCACCCCCGACGAGCTCACCGCCACCTTCCGGGTCGTCGACGACGTCGCCGACCCCGACACCGCCATCAGCACGGCGGCGGTCTGGACCGTCGCCGCCGGCGACCCCATCGCCCAGCAGACCTGACCTCGGGTCACGCTCGCCGCGGGGAGCGGCTCAGGTGACCCGAGATCGCGAGGTCAGGCGGGGACGGACTCGCCGGCGAGGGCCTTGCGGTCGTTGAGGACCCAGGCGGCGGCGCCGGCGACGCCGGCCACGGTGAAGACGCTGGGCCAGGCGCCGATCTTCTTGGCCAGCGGATGCGACAGGCCGAAGCCGCCGTAGAACACGCCCGACAGGACCGCCGTGGTGACCGGGCCGCTGGTCTTCATCCACTCCGTCTTGGCGTAGACGCCACCGACCCCGAGGACGGCCGCCCCGAGCTTGCGGTTCTTGCTGTAGCGGGCGGTGGCGTAGCCGCCGATCAGCGAGGCGGCGACGACAGGAGCGGTGGGGATGGCCATGGCGCCGAACCTACCAACGAACCCCACCCCGTCGTCACCCGCCCCAACCCCGAACTTCGTAGGGAGGAGCGACCGGAAGGTCGTGCTGGGCTACGAAGTTCGCTCGGGGTGGTGGGTGCCGGGGCGGATCAGGCGTCGGCGGCGACGCGGGTGCGCCAGTCCTCGAGGAGGTCGGTCAGCGTCTGGCTGATGGGGATCTCGGGCTTCCAGCCGGTGGCCTGGTGCAGCCGGTCGTAGCTGCCGCGCAGGACGGGGACCTCGACCGGCCGGAGCAGGGCCGGGTCGGTCTCGAACCGGAGCGGGATCCGGGCCTGGGCCAGGAGCTGGTCGGCGAGGTCCTGGACAGCCAGGTCGACGCCGGAGCACACGTTGTAGACCTCGCCGGGCTCGCCGTGCTCCATGAGCAGGCGGTAGGCGCGCACCACGTCGCGGACGTCGGTGAAGTCCCGGCGGGCGGACAGGTCGCCGATGGGCAGGACGTCGGGGCTGCCGGCCCGCTCCGCCCGGGCGATGCGCGAGGCGATGGCGGGGGCCACGAACTTGTCGGTCTGGCCGGGACCCAGGTGGTTGAAGGCCCGGACCCGGAGCACGGGCAGGCCGTTGCCGAGCCACGCCTGGAGGCCGAGGTAGTCCGCGGCCACCTTCGACGCGGCGTACGGGCTGGCGGGCCGGAGCGGGGAGTCCTCGGTGAGCGGCAGCTCCGACGGGTCGACCTTGCCGTACACGTCGGCGCTGGACACGGCCAGCACCCGCTCGACCCCGCACTCGGCCGCTGCGCTCAGCACGTTCAGGGTGCCTTCGGCGTTGGCCCGGAACGCTTCGACCGGGGCCTTCCACGAGCCGCCGACGTCGGCCCAGCCGGCCAGGTGGTAGATCGCCCGGGGCTCGAGGTCGGCGATGAGCTTGCGGATGGCTTCGGCATCGGTGATGTCGACGCCGTCGTTGGCACCCGACGGATCGGGCAGGCGATCGACGCCGACGACCTGATCGCCGACCGCCTCGAGG
>CALANQ010000321.1 GCA_937926025.1 uncultured Acidimicrobiales bacterium | reverse complement strand
CGCGGGTGTCGGTGTGCAGCACGGCGCGGTTGGGCTGGTAGCGGATGGCGCCCACGATGTCCTTCTCGTCGGGGTCGGCGTCGGCCAGCAGCCGCAGGGCCTGGTCGGAGTGGGTGGCCAGCACGACCCGGTCGAACGTGCGCGGCTCCTCGGCGCCTCGCACCGCCACCTCGACGCCGTCGTCGGTCCGGCGCACCGAGGCCACCGGGCTGGACGTGCGGATCCGGTCGGCGAAGGGCCGGGTCAGCGCCTCCACGTAGCGCTGCGACCCGCCCGTCACCGTCCGCCACCGCGCCTGCTCGCCCAGGGCGAGCATCCCGTGGTTGCGGAGGAAGCGGCAGAACGTGGCGATGGGGAAGCGGTCCACCGTGGTCGGGTCGGCGGACCACACGGCGGCGGCCAGCGGCACCAGGTACCACTCGAAGAACCGGTCCGAGAAGCCGCGCTCGCGCAGGACATCGCCCACGGGGCGGAGCTCGTCGATGGCCACCGTGCCCTCCTCGATGCCCTGGCCGAGGCGGTTCCAGCGGAGGATCTCCCGCACCATGCCGAGGAAGCGGGGGTCGACGGCGTTGCGGGGCTGGGCGAACAGCCGGCGGACGTTCGTGCCCCACTCCACCCCGGTCCGCTCGTCGGACACGGCGAGCGACATGTCGCTGGGCTGGGTCTCGACCTCGAGCTCCGACAGGAGCCGCGTGAACACGGGGTAGGTGCGGTGGTTGAACACGATGAAGCCCGTGTCCACGTCCCAGGTGCCGTCGTCGAGCTCCAGCGCCACCGTGTTGGCGTGGCCACCGATGCGGTCGTCCGCCTCGAACACCGTCAGCTCGTGGCGGCCGTGCAGGTGGTGGGCGGCCGTGAGACCGGAGATCCCGGAGCCGATGATGGCGATGCGCACGATGGTTCCCTCGGCGTGGGTGCAGGCGGTCCTGGGGTCTACGGCGTCCCCTACCCGGGTGGATGGAGCGTCATGCCGATCGCTCCGGCCTGGGTCCTGCGGCCTGCGGACCTAGCGGCCCGAGCGGCCCCCGGCTCCGCCCTGCAGGTGGTGGAGGGCGATGGCGGCGGCGGTGGCCACGTTGAGCGAGTCCACGCCTCCGGCCATCGGGATCGACACCCGGTGGGCGGCCGCGCCCAGCGCAGCGTCGGACAGGCCCGGCCCCTCTGCGCCCACCACCACGGCCAACGGGCCCGGTCCCAGCTGCCGGCGGTCCAGGTCGACCAGGGGCGTCGCGGCCGAAGGGCTGAGGGCGATGGTGGTGACGCCGGCCTGGTGGAGGTCGTGGAGCGTGCGCACGGCGACGGTGGGGACCGCCAGCACGTTGCCTTGGGACACCCGCACCGAGCGCCGGTAGAACGGGTCGGCGCAGGTCGGGTCGAGGGCGACGGCGGCACAGCCGAACCCGGCGGCGTTGCGGTACAGGGCGCCCAGGTTCTCGTGGTCGTTGAGGCCCTCGGCGGCGACGAGCAGCTGCGGCTCGCCGCTCCGGACCAGGTCGCCGAGGACGGCCGGCGGGCGACGGTCCACCGATGCCAGCGCCCCACGGTGGATGTCGAAGCCCACCACCTGGCGCAGCACGGCCTCCGAGGCCACGGCCACGGGCAGGTCGCGCCCGTCGAGGAGCGGGGCGAGCCGTTCGGCGACGCGGGGCAGGAGGGCCAGCCCCCGCACCTTCCACTCGGGCCGGTCGAGCAGCCGTTCGATGGCCACTACCCCCTCGACCACGAAGTAGCCGCCGGCCCGCTCCACCCGGCGCCGCTCGGCCGGTTCGTTCAGCGCCCGGAAGTCCGCGAGCAGGGGGTGGTCGGGGTCGTCGACGAGCACCGGGGGAGCTTCGCGCTCCTCAGCGCTGGAGGAACGGCTCGTAGGAGTCCAGGACCCGCAGCACCTCGTCGCGCCCCGCCGACGGGAGGCGCAGGACGGTCTCGGTGATGCCCAGGGACTGGTAGTGGTCGAGCTTGCCCTGGTCAGGGAGGGTCCCGAACGGGACCACCGTGAACTCGCTCGGGTCCCGGCCGACCTTCTCGCCGGCGGCGTGCAGGTCGGCCATGGCGGCGGCCACCCCGGCGCCGCCGATGGGGATCCAGCCGTCGGCGAACTCGGCGATGTGCTCGAAGAGGATCGGCCCCGGGGCCCCGCCGATCAGGACGGGCACGCCGGTGCGGCCCCGCACCTGCTGCTTCGGCTTGGGCCACGCCCACGCCTCGGCCAGGTGCACGTGCTCGCCGTCGAACGCCGCGGCCTCCTCGCCCCACAGCTCCTGCATGGCCAGGATCCGCTCCCGGACCACGGCCCGCCGGGTCTTCTTCGAGCCGCCGTGGTTCTCCAGCTCCTCGATGTTCCAGCCGTACCCGATGCCGAGGGTGATGCGGCCGTCGGACACGTGGTCGAGGGTGGCCACCTCCTTGGCCGTGACGATCGGGTCCCGCTCGGCCAGGAGGCTGATGCCGGTGCCCATGCGGATCCGCTCCGTGACCGCGGTCATCATCCCCATGGTCACGAAGGGGTCGAGGCAGCGGCGGTACTCCTCGTCGAGCGGCTCGCCCATCGGCGCGGGGGTGCGGCGGCTGGTGGGGATGTGCGTGTGCTCGGGCAGCCACACCGACGAGAAACCCCGTGCCTCCACCTCCCGGGCCAGCTCGATCGGGTCGATGCTGAGGTCGGTGAGGAAGATCGTGACGCCCAAGTCCATGCCGGTCATGCGCCGACGATAACCTGACGACCCGTCAGAAACAGTGTGTACGACGAGACGAACGGGTGCGATTCATGGGTTTCCTCTGCGACGGTCGAGTGGTGGTCATCACGGGAGCGGGGCGCGGCATCGGCCGGGGCCACGCGCTCGAGTTCGCACGGCAGGGGGCCAAGGTCGTGGTGAACGACATCGGAGCCGAGCTCGACGGCTCGGGCGGCTCCACCGGCCCCGCCGGCGAGGTGGTGGCCGAGATCCGCGACGCAGGCGGCCAGGCCATCGCCAACGGCGACGACATCTCCACCTGGGAGGGCGGCGCCAACCTGGTGAAGACCGCCATCGACGCCTTCGGCGGCCTCGATGTGGTGGTCAACAACGCGGGAGTCGTCCGCGACCGCATGTTCGCCAACGCCACCGAGGACGAGTGGGACCTCACCATGCAGGTCCACCTCAAGGGGCACTTCACCACCTCGCGCCACGCCGCCGCCTACTGGCGCGACCGGGCCAAGGCCGGCGAGGCCGTCGACGCCCGCATCATCAACACCACGTCGGGCGCCGGCCTCATGGGCTCGGTCGGCCAGGCCGCCTACTCGGCGGCCAAGGGCGGGATCATCTCGCTCACCTTGGTGCAGGCCGCCGAGCTCGGCCGCTACGGCGTCACCGCCAACGCCATCGCCCCCGCCGCCCGGACCCGCATGACGGAGAAGGTGTTCGCCGACGACATGGCCGCCCCCGACGACCCCACCGCGTTCGACGCCATGGCCGCCGACAACGTCGCTCCGCTGGTGGCCTGGCTCGGCTCCGCCGACTCGGCCGGGGTCAGCGGGCGCGTGTTCGAGGTGGAGGCCGGCAAGGTCTCCGTGGCCGACGGATGGCGCCACGGCACCGTCATCGACAACGGTGCCCGCTGGGAGCCCATCGAGGTCGGCGCCGCCGTGCAGAAGCTGCTGGCCGACGCCCCCGCCCCCACGCCGGTCTACGGCGCCGGCTGAGTCCCCGTCGCGTCGGTCGCGGCCTGGAAGGCTGGTCGCCGTGCCCACGTCCGATCCCGGTCCTCGCCGTCGCCGCGCCCACTCGGCCGCGGGTCCCACCGCGCTCGACATCACCGCCGACGTCACCGACGCGCCCGGCATCGCCAACCGCTTCCGCGTCTTCGCGGAGCAGGTGGTGCCGCGCCTCCCGCTCTACCGGCGCCTGTGCGAAGCGGCGGCCGACGACCTCGACGTGTGCGCCCGGCTGCTGGCGGCCCCGCCCGACCAGCGCACCCCCAACCTCCTGCTCGCCGCCGTGCACGACGTGCTGCTGGCGGGTGCCCCGGAGCCGCTGGCGGCCTGGTACCCGTCCATCCCCGGCCGGAACCCGTCCCCGCAGGCCCGGAGCCGGGTCGTGGGCCGGGGCGAGGACGACCCGTGGCCCCACTTCCGGGCCATGGCGCTGGGGAACCCGTCGGTGGCCGAGCTGCTGACCTCCCGCTCGGTCCAGACCAACGAGGTCGGTCGCAGCGCCGCCCTCTTCCCGGGGCTCTACCAGGCCACGTTCGCCGCATCGAGCGCCCCGCCCGGCAACCTCCGCCCGCTGGGCATCGTCGAGATCGGCGCCTCGGCCGGCCTGAACCTGCACCCCGGCGCCTACGGCTACCGCTACACGGTGAGCTCCCGGTCCGACGACGCCGGCCGGACCCTCACCGCCGGCCGCACCTTCACCGCCGTCGGCAGCAGCTCCCGGCTGATGCTCGACTGCGAGCTCCGCGGCGACAAGGTCCCGCCCCTGCCCGAGGGGGCCCTGCCCGTCGCCAGCGCCGTCGGCCTCGACATCTCGCCGCTCAACCTGGTCGACCCGGTCGACACCCGGTGGCTCGAGGCGTGCCAGTGGCCCGAGCAGCCCGAGCGGATGGCCCGCCTGCGCGCCGCCATCGCCCTGGCCCGCCTGGACCCGCCCGACGTGCGGCGGGGCGACGCCATCGACGACCTCGAGCGCCAGATCGCCCAGGTCCCGGGGGAGGCCCTCCCGGTGGTCACGTCCACCTGGGTGCTCACCTACGTGCCGATCCACCGCCAGCGGGCCCTGATGGAGCTGATGGACGCCATCGGCACCGAGCGGGACGTCGCC
The DNA here is from genome assembly GCA_937926025.1 of uncultured Acidimicrobiales bacterium. GTDB lineage: Bacteria > Actinomycetota > Acidimicrobiia > Acidimicrobiales > Iamiaceae > Aquihabitans. The sequence continues at coordinate 5,569 of CALANQ010000321.1, read as the reverse complement.
ATGGTGCTCTCCGAGCAGCCCGAGCGGATCCCCGGCATCGACGTCCCGCCCCGCCCCGACGGCGCCCCCGACGGCCGATCCACCGCCCTCGTCCGCCTGGAGTGGCGCGACGGCGAGCGCATCGCCGTCCGCCTCGCCGACCAGCACCCCCACGGCAACTGGCTCGAGTGGCCCGCCCCACCTTCCCCACCTTCCCCCCCGCTCCCGAACTTCGTGTGGTCCCGGTTCGTTCACGAGCCGCTCTCACACGAAGTTCGCTTCGGCCGGCCGCACCCGCCTCGAACTTCGTGTGGTGCGGGTTCGTCTGTGGACCGCTTCCACACGAGGTTCGATCGGGGAGGGGAGGGGTGGGGCGGGGTGGCGGAGGTCACCGTGTCGGATTCGGGCGTTCCGGGGTCTCAGGGCTAGACAAGTTGGTCTTCCCAGGGGAACTCACAAGGAGCTCACATGCCCGAAGCCGTCATCGTCGCCACGTCCCGCACGCCCATCGGTCGGGCCATGAAGGGCTCGCTCAAGAACGAGCGCCCCGACGACCTCACCGCGTTCATCGTGGACGACGTCCTCAACAAGGTCCCGCAGCTGGACCGCAACGAGGTCGAGGACCTGCTCCTCGGCTGCGGCCAGCCCGCCGGCGAGTCGGGCTACAACCTGGCTCGCATCGTGGCCATCCAGGCCGGCATGGCCAACGTCCCGGGCGTCACCATCAACCGCTACTGCTCGTCCTCGCTGATGAGCATCCGCATGGCCGAGCACGCCATCAAGGCCGGCGACGGCGATGTGTTCGTGGCCGCCGGTGTGGAGACCGTGAGCCGCTTCCTCAACGGCATGGCCGACTCCGGCCCGCACAACCCGCTCTACGCCGACGCCGAGGCCCGCACCGCGGAGCGCAGCAACGAGGGCTCCGCCGCCTGGACCCCCATCGAGGGCTCGCTGCCCGACGTGTACATCACCATGGGCCAGACGGCCGAGAACGTCGCCCAGTACACCGGCACCACCCGGGAGGAGCAGGACGACTACGCCTTCCTGTCGCAGACCCGGGCCACCGCCTCGCTGGAGAACGGCTTCTGGGAGAACGAGATCACGCCCGTCACCACCAAGGACGACGAGGGCAACGAGGTCGTCGTGACCAAGGACGACGGCATCCGCTCGCCAAACCGGGAGAAGATGGCCACCCTCGCCCCGGTGTTCCGCCCCGACGGCACCGTCACCGCCGGCAACGCCTGCCCGCTGAACGACGGCGCCGCCGCCGTCGTGGTCATGAGCGACACCAAGGCCAAGGCCCTCGGCCTCACGCCGCTGGCCCGCATCGTCTCGTCGGCCGCCACCGGCCTGGATCCCGAGATCATGGGCCTCGGCCCCATCGAGGCCATCCGCAAGGCGCTGGGCCGGGCCAACATGACCATCGACGACATCGACCTCGTGGAGATCAACGAGGCGTTCGCCGCCCAGGTCATCCCGTCGGCCAAGGAGCTCGGCATCAGCTGGGACAAGCTCAACGTCAACGGCGGCGCCATCGCCGTCGGCCACCCCTTCGGCATGACCGGCGCCCGCATCATGGGCACCCTGCTCAACGGCCTGAAGAAGGACGACAAGACCTTCGGCCTCGAGAGCATGTGCGTCGGCGGCGGCCAGGGCATGGCCATGATCGTCGAGCGCCTGTCCTGATCTTCCGGGACGGCTCGGAGCGGCCCGCCCGCTCCTGAACGAGACCCGTGCGAAGGGGCACCTCCGGGTGCCCCTTCGTCGCGTCCGGGCTAGAGCAGCGAGACGCAGGTCCCCTGGCCGAGGCGGGTGAGGCCGGCGCGGTCGCCGCGCTGGTAGCCGTGCACGTCCTTGCGGCCGGCCGGGAACATCAGCTCGTCTTCCGAGCCGACGTGGTCGAGGCCGAGCAGGTGGCCGAGCTCGTGGAGGACGATGTCCTCGACCTGCTGGGCGCCGCCGTCGCGGCGGAGGATCGTGGTGGCGTCCGGGGCGTCGAGCAGGACGATGCCGCTCACGTAGGTGGGCCGGCCGTCGTCGGCGGGGGACGACACGCTGCCGCCCAGGCCGACCACGTCCCCGCCCAGGTCCGGCACCTCGCCGGGGTCGGTCCAGGCCAGCAGGACCGGCGCCCACCGGTCGCCGTAGCGCTTCGGCTGGTAGGCGGACCGCCGGGCCGATGCTGGTTCGTCGGTGCTGCCGGTGATGGTGAGTTGCAGCCCGGACACGGTCGCCGCCCGGGCGACGGCCCGATCCACGATGGCGCGGGTGCCGGGCGGGGCCTCTCGGTCGTTGATGACGATCTCGACCGGGCGGCACGGGTCGTAGGTGACCGGCTGGTCGCTGCCGGGCTGGGTGGCGGTGAAGGCGTAGGTCCCGCCGGAGGCATCGGGGTCGGCCGGCGCGCCCAGGGGCTCCGAGGAGGACGCGGGTGCCGCGGTGGGGCGTCCGCCCAGCACGAGCGAGGTGGTGTCCCCGGAGGTGGTGGCCCAGGTGGTGGTCTCCGTCGGACGCCGGTCGGCGATGGCGACCGCAGCGCTGAACAGCAGGAGGCTCAGCAGGATCAGGGCGCGGCCTCGCCGCCGCCGTCGTCGTCGCTGGCGCCAGGCCCGTGCCTCCTGCTCCTCGCGCTCCACCTCGGCGCGGTCCCATCCGGCCTGGGCCTCCCGGAACCGGGCCGACGGCTCGTGGTGGAGGGCGCCCGCCACCCACGCCTCGTCGAACGGGTGGGAGTCGAACGGATCATCCGGGCCGAACGGATCGGCCGGCTCGGACGGGCCGGCGGGGTCATCCGCGCCGTCCCCGTGCGGAGGCCCCTCGTCGTCGACCGTCATCGAGCCCGGGTCAGAGCAGCCCGACGTCGGTGAGCGCCACCTGGAGGTCGAGCGAGTTGGTGTAGCGGACCGCCTGCCAGCCGGCTGCCGACGCGGCATCGACGTTGGTGGCGCTGTCGTCCACGAAGAGGATCCGCTCCGGCTCGATGGCCAGGCGCTCGGTTGCCCGGTCGAACGCGTCGGCATCGGGCTTGGTGGTGCCGAGCCGCCAGCTGAACAGCAGCTGGTCGAACGCGGCGCCGACGTCGGTGAGGTCCTCGACCAAGCCGGCCTCCAGCAGGGGGCCGTTGTTGGTGAACAGGGCGCTGGGGCAGCGGGCGTCGCGGATGAGCTTGAGCACCCGGGCATCGGGCTCGAACGCGGTGGACCAGGCGGCCCGGGCGGCGTCGGCGAGCTCGGGCGACGGGGTCAGGCCGAGGAGCCCGAGCAGCTCCGCCGTGAACTCCTCGAGCGTGAAGCGGCCCCGCTCGCCGGCGTCGTCGAACCCGGACTCGAACACCAGCTGGTCGATGGTCTCGGCGGGCAGGCCGCACAGCTCGGAGAGCGCCGTGAGCCGGCGGTCCGGGAGCCAGCGGCAGGTCACGCCGCCGAGGTCCATCACGAGCACGTCAGGGGAGGAGGTCATGTCTGGGGTGTTCCTGGGTCCGCCGGGCTGAGGGAGAGCTGCATGAGTACCAGATCGAGGGGGTGCCCGTGCTTTCGCCCCACCCCCGGCATGCGGGCCACCTCCCGGAACCCGTTGCGCTCGTGGAAGCGCACCGAGCCGGTGTTCCCGCCGTCGATGCCAGCGACCATCACGGTCCTCCCGGCGGCTCGGGCGCGGCGGATGAGCTCGTCCATGAGGGCCTGGCCGGCCCCGGCGCCCCGGTGGTGCTGGTCGAGCATGATCGTGAGCTCCACCGTCGGCCAGTACCCGGATTTGGCCCGGAACGGGAAGATGGCGGCGTACCCGATGACCGTGCCGTCGTCGGCCACGGCGGCCAGCGCGGCGTCGTCGGGCCGGAGGCCGTGCAGCCACGCCATCCGGTCCTCGACCGTCACCGGCTCCTCCAACCAGATCACGTCGGTCTCGGCGATGAGCTGGTTGTAGATGGCGGTGATGGCCGGGATGTCGTCGTCGACCAGGTCGCGGACGATCACGCGTGCACCTCGGTGACCAGTGCGGCCAGGTCTTCGTCGGCGATGCCGCCGGGCGTGCTCATGGCCACGCGGTCGGCGAACCCGTCGTAGCGGTCTCGGAGGCGGGTGGCCACGGCTGCCGGGTCGCCGCGGACGACCACGGCATCGAGCAGGTCGTCGTCGACGAGCGCCGCCATCTCGTCCCACCGGCCCTCCCGGGAGAGCCGGCGCAGCTCCGGGTGCAGGTGCCCGCGGCCCTCGGTCTCCAGGACCGCCGCGTAGGCGGGGGTGGAGCCGTAGAACCCGATCATCCAGCGGGCGGCGAGGTCGAGGTCGGCCTGCTTCGCCGGATCCGAGGTGCACGCCACGATGGCCTGGCCCACCACCGTCAGGTCGTCGGCGGGTCGGTCGGCGGCGTGCCGCCCCTCGACGATGCGGGGCCGGGTGACGGCGAGCAGGTGGCGGTCCGAGGTGAACGGGTGGATGAGCAGGCCGTCGGCCTCCGCGGTGGCCAGCGCCACCATCTTCGGGCCGAGGGCGCCCAGCCAGATCGGCGGCGGGCCGGTGGGGAGCGGGCCGGGGTCGAACGCCGGGGTCATCAGCGTGTGACGGGTGTGCTTGCCCTCGAACGCCAGCGGCTCGCCGTCCTGCCAGCGGGCGCCGATGGCCCGGATGGCGGCGATCCACTCGGCCATGCGGGCGACGGGGCTGGACCACGTGGCGCCGTAGCGGCGCTCCACGTGAGCCTGGATCTGGGTGCCGAGGCCCAGGGCGAACCGTCCGCCGCTCTGGGCGCCCAGGTCCCAAGCGAGGTGGGCGAGGTGCATCGGCGACCGGGGGAAGGCGATGGCCAAGTTGGTGTAGAGGTCGCAGCCGGTCGCTGCCGCCAGGGCCAGCGGCAGGAACACGTCGTGGGGGCCTTCGAACGTGAACAGCCCGTCGACGCCCGTGGCCGCCAGCTCCTCGGCCCGGCGGGCCACCTCGGCGGGCGGGGCCAGGAGCAGGGCGTCGAGCTTCACGGGGCGATGCTACGGCGCGCCGTCCGCCGGGCGTCGGGTGCGATCAGGCGTCGCGCGACAGCCAGTCGAGGGCGACCGCGGCCGTCCACGACTGCGAGGCCGACCCCAACGGCTCGCCGCTGAAGGGTTCGACGTACTCGGTGCAGCCCGTGTCGCGCAGCTGCTCGATGCCGGTGGTGCGCAGCGTGTTGGCGGTCCGGTGGTGACCGGCGCGGCGCAGGCTCCACCAGAGGAGCCAGGTGATGGGCGGCCACTGCGGCCCCCGCCAGTAGCCCTTCTTGTCGAACCGGGGGTCCGTGGTGGCGGTGGTGAGCGGCAGGGGCCAGGCCAGCCCGTCGGCTCCGGCGTAGGTGGGGCCGAGGAGGCGATCGATGAGGATGGCGGCCCGGTCGATGCTGCAGCCCGAGATGAGCGGGGCGAACCCGCCGATGGTGTCGGACCGGATGGGTCGGCCGGTGACGCGGTCCTGGTCCAGGCAGGCCTGGAGCTCCTCGTCCCAGGCGTGCTCGATGGCGCACCGGGTCCGGTCGGCGTCCGCACGGTGGCGGTCGGCGGCCTCGGGGCGCCCGGCGATGGCGGCCAGGTCGGCCAGGGCGTCGTCGGCGGCGGCGAGGATGG
>CALANQ010000320.1 GCA_937926025.1 uncultured Acidimicrobiales bacterium | reverse complement strand
GACCTCAAGCGCAACAACCAGGTCGCGTTCCGTGCCGAGGTCGTCTACGGCTGGGGCATCGCCGACCTCGACGCCTTCGCCAAGGTCCACCCCGCCACCGGCTCCTGACCCCATGAACCGAGGAGAGGGGGCGGCCTGATGACGTACCTGGAGCCAAGCGACCTCGAACCATTCGCCACCATCGACGCCGATAAGGCGCAGGCGATGATCGACGACGCCGAAGCACAGGCGTCCCTGGCCGCCCCCTGCCTCACCAGCCCTGACGACCTTGACGACCACCAGAGAGCGGCAGTCAAGGCGATCCTGCGCGGGGCGATCCTGCGCTGGAACGACTCCGGATCCGGGGCTTATCAGCAGCAGACGACAGGACCGTTCTCCGTCTCCTACGACACTCGTCAGACACGACGGTCTCTCTTCTGGCCTTCGGAGATCGACCAACTGCAATCGATCTGCACCGCGATCGCGGGGGGCAGCGGTGCCGCCTGGTCGATCGATACCGGTGGGTCTTGCACGATCCGGCACGACATCGCCTGCACGCTCAACTTTGGCGGTTCGTATTGCTCTTGCGGTGCAGACCTCACCCTCGCCGACCCGTTGTACGGGTACGAACCGTGAAGGCCGTCATCCTCGCCCCGTGGCGACCCGGCCCCGAAGATCGGGCGAAGCTGTGGGAGTTCACCAAGGCATGGTGGACGAACGATCACCCCGACTGGGAGCTGCACGAAGCGCCCGGACCTGTCACGGGACCGTTCAACCGTGCCGCAGCGATCAACGACGCCGCAGCAGCAGCGGGGGACTGGGATGTGGCGGTCATCATCGACACCGACACGCTCGTCAACCCCGATGCCGCCCGTACCGCGGTCGACGTGGCCGCCGCTACCGGGGCGATGGTCCTCGCTGGTGATGAACGGGGGATGCTGACCCGGGAAGGCACCCGGAAAATCCTCGGCGGATACCGGGGCAACTGGCGGGTCCGCGGCATGCAGGAACGGGTCTACACCGACGGCTGCTCGTCGTGTGTGGCGGTGTCCCGGGAGCTGTGGGACACGGTCGGAGGGTTCGACCCGCTGTTCGCCGGTTGGGGGTTCGAGGACATCGCGTTCCGGATCGCCTGCGAAACGCTCACCGGGAAGCACATGGTGAAGCTCTCATCGGAGATGTTCCACCTGTGGCACACCACCTCGCATGAGAACAACCCCCGGACCGACACGTACAAGGCGAACGAGGCCCGCTGCGAGCGGTACCGGTCGGCACGCTGGGACGCTGACGCGGTCCGTGTGCTGACCGACGAAGCCCGCGGCTCGGCCCTGGTGGAACCGGTCGAACTGGGCCCGACCCGGATCCCCCGGATCCTGCACCGCACTGTCCCCGCCGATACGACCGATCAGGTGGAGCACTGGTGGACGCACCTCCAGCAGCTGCACCCGGGGTGGGAATTCCACACGTACCGGGAGCCGATCGACCCGGCCGAATGGCCGCTCACCGGCGACCTGTGGGACCGCTGCCAGAACGGCGCCCAGAAGGCCGGGCTGATCCGCCTCGAAGCCCTCTACACGCACGGCGGGGTGTACGTGGATTCTGACTGCGAACCGCACCGGTCCCTCGAACCCCTCCTGCATGTCCCGGCGTTCGCCGCATGGGAGGACCGCCAGTGCGTCCCCGACGCGGTGCTCGGAGCGGAACCGCAGCACCCGGTGTTCGAGACGATGATCGAGAAGGCCCGGGCTGTGATCCAGGGCGGCGGCGATGCCTGGCACTCCGGCCCCGGCGTCACGACCGAGAACCTGCCGGGCCGCCATGACGTCGTGCTGCTGCCTCCCGGGGCGTTCTACCCCACCCACTACCTCGACAAGCAGGCCAAGCGGTCCGTGGACGGCCCGTGGGTGTTCCTGCGCCACGACTGGGCCGGCAGCTGGTTGTCAGACGCCCAGAAGCGCTCGATCGAACGGCGCCGCCGATGAAGTTCCACCAGATCCCCGAACCACCCGTGCCGGCCTACCAGTGCATCGACGAGTTCGGGCAGCTGTGGAACCTGGTCGCATCCCGGCCGCACACCCGGATCCTCGAGGTCGGTTCGCTGTACGGCGGGACGCTGTGGTGGTGGTCGCATCTGCCGAAGATCAAGACGCTGGTGTCGGTCGACATGCCGACCGACTGGGAGCCGCTGCGCGACGGTGTCCGTGAAGCCCGGGCGCAGTGGGACGGCTGGTTCTCCGATCGCTGCGACTTCACCCTGATCGACGGCGACTCGCAGGACCCCGCCACGATCGACCGGGTCGACGAGCTGTTCGACTTCGCGTTCATCGACGGTGACCACACCTACGACGGCGTGCGCGCCGACTGGCTGAACTACTCACCTCTGGTGCGCCCCGGCGGGATCGTGGCGTTCCACGACACCTGGCCGAACGGCAACCGGCACGAACCCGGCGTCGTCAAGTGGGTGGACGAGCTCCGCCACCACCTCCCATCGACCGAGTGGACCGATCCCGACGGCGTCGGGATCTGCGCCTTCTATCTCCCCGGAGGCAAGCCGTGAACGTCTCCGTGCTCGTCCCGTGGACCCCGGGCTGTCCGCACCGCGAAGCCGCCTGGGACCACATCCGGGCCACCTACGCATCCGAGTTCCCCACCTGGGAGATCATCACCGGAGACGGCGACACCCCCGACGGGTACTCGCGAACCCGGGCGATCCTCGACGCCGAATCCCGGGCCCACGGCGATGTCCTGGTGATCCCTGACGCCGACGTGTGGTGCCATCCCGGCCTCGCGGTGCTCGCCGCCGTGGAGAACGGGTGGGCGATCCCGCACAACCTGGTCCACCGGCTGTCCGCCGAATCCACCGAACGGGTGCTCGCCGGCGCCGACTGGCGGGGCCTTCCGCTGTCGTCGGACAACCCGCAGGACGCCCGCCCGTACAAGGGGCATCCGACCGGGACCATGGTGGTGATCCGCCGCGATGTGTTCCGCCTTGCACCCCCCGACCCCAGGTTCGTCGGGTGGGGCCAAGAGGACGATGCGTGGTCGCTGGCGCTGCGCTGCCTCGCCGGTCCGCCGTGGCGCGGTACCGACGATCTGGTGCACCTGTGGCACCCACCGCAGCCTCGCCGCAACCGGCGCGTCGGGAACCCGGAGAACCTCGACCTGCTGCGCCGCTACCAGAAGGCCCGTCACAGCCAGGCCGCCATGCGGCAACTGATCGACGAAGCACGGGTGATGGCGTGACCGACCTGACCGTCACCCACTACGGACCCCGTGACGCCCGCGGCAACCCCGGTGTTGCGACCGACGGCGGCACCCTCACCGGCTGCGCTGTCGCACCCTCCACCACCGAGGACACCCAAGAGCGGGCCACCGACGGCGTGTACGAACGCCTCACCGTCTACTGCCCCGACATTAACGCTGACGTCCAGCCCACCTCGAAGATCACCTACCGGGGCAACGTGTACGACGTCGACGGGTTCCCGCAGCGGTGGGAGAACCCGTTCACCGGGTCGCAGCCTGGGTGCGTGTTCGACATCACCCGCAAGGTCGGCTGATGGGCGCGTTCAAGCGCGACACCCGAGGCATCCGCAAGATCCTGCTGTCCGCCGAGGTGGCCCGGGCCATCCAAGGACCAGCTGAGGACGTCGCCAAGCACATCACAGCTGAGCACCCCGACATCGAACCCGGTGTCCACCCCGGGCGCACCGACCGGGCCACGGTCACGATCGCTGTCGCCAACGGCGCACAGCTGCAGGCGACCGAAGGTCTGTTCACCCGGGCCGCCGCATCCGCCGGGCTGGAGGTGAAGTCACGGTGAAACCGACCGTCTTCTACCCCGACGCCGAAGACACCACCTGCGACCGGCTCGACCTGCTCCTCGCCGACGAGGACTGCACCGTCGGGATCGGCAAACCCACCGACTGGACCACCGCGTCCGCTCCGCACGTCCAGGTCAACCTCGACGGCACACCACGCATCGAACACCCGGTCGTCGCCTATTCGACGATCCGGGTCACCGTCTGGGCCTACGGCACCACCGCAGCGAAGACCCTCGCCGCCACAGCGATGGGACTGCTGCTCGCTGAGCCGTACGTGTCCCCCCTGACCGGCCTCCTGCCGGCCAGCGACAAGGCATCCGGCGCCGACCTGGCGTCGTTCACCTGCCGAGTCGCGACCCGCTCGCAACCGCTCGCCGGTTCCTGAGCTTCGGGCCGCACGCACCCCGAACACCCGCGTCCGACGCCCGTCGGCCGCGTCCCTTACCAGAAGGAGCAGCCCAATGGCTGGAGATGCAGACAACGCCTCCATGTGGGACGACGCCGACGTGTTCGTGTCGTTCGACCTCGAGGCAGCCGACCCCGCGGACGTCGCCACCGACTTCTCGGTCGACTGGGACCTCGTCGGCTTCCTGGACGGGGCCGCCGGCTTCGCCCAGACCACCGACGAGCCCCGCACGACCGGCCGCGCCTGGGGTGCCGGCGTGATCAAGACCAACTACAAGGGCGCCGAGGTGATGGTGAAGTTCACCGCCCTGGAGGACAACGCCACCACCGAACGGCTCGCCCGCCCGAACCTGCGCGAGAAGGTGCGCATCGCGTTCGAGACCCGAGAGGGCGACAAGGTGGTGCGCCGCATCGCCCGCAAGCCCGCCACGGTGCGGCGCAACGGCGACTCGACCGCGAACGAGGACAACCTCGCGTCGATCCCGCTGCAGGCGGACATCTTCCCGGACACCGCGATCGACGCTGCTGACGAGGACCAGTTCTGGCTCGTCCAGTCGACCGAGGACACCGGCTCCTGACCCCGCAGGCGGGCGGGGCTGCGTGACCCCGCCCGCCTGCGGTTCACGCACTCACGCACTCACGCAAGGAGACCTCATGTCCGAGACCAGCACCGTCAGCCACAACGGCCACGACTTCACGTTCCCGGCCAGCCCCGACGACTGGCCGTTCGAAGCGGTCGAAGCGATGGAGCAAGGCAAGGCGCTGACGTTCGTCCGGGTCATGCTCGGCGACCAGGCCCGCGACTACTTGCGGACCAACCCGACCGCCGGCGACGGCGGGGAGCTGATGCGCAAGATCCTCGACACGACCGGCGCCCAGAGCGCGGGGGAATCCGGCGCCTCTACCGACTGATCCGGGATCATCCGGACGCGGTGGCGGCCGACCTCCTCACCATCTACGGGGCCACGCTCCCCGAACAGTGGCGTCAGGAGCGGTTCCCGTCGTTCCGGCGGCTGCTCGTCATCGTCCGCCACCTCCCACCCACATCCGCGTGTGCACGGGTGCTCGGTGAGTGGTGGACCACTGAACACGACCTGCTCGACGACATCCGCCGAGCCACATCGGTCGCCGTGAAGGGCAACCAGGACATGCACCCGGACCGGCCCGCCGCCAAGGCCATCGCCGCCGCTGAGGCAGCGAAGACCGCCAAGAGAGAGCACGCGCTCGCCGCGTCCCGGCAACGGGAAGCCGACCGCCAGCAGCGCCTCGCAGCGCAGGAAGAAGGGGTGACCAATGGCTGAATCCGTCGGCTACGCCACCCTCCAGATCATCCCGTCGCTGCGTGGCATGGAAGCATCCATCAACCGGCAGCTCGCCGGGGTGCTCCCCGCGTCAGGCCGCAAGGCCGGCGAGCAGTACGGCGACAGCATGTCCGAAGGGTTCGGCTCCCGCATCGGCGGCATGTCGAAGTACGCGAAGGCCGCCGCCGCCGGAACCGGGTTCGCTCTCGGCGCCGCAGGCATCGCCGCCGTCAAGTGGGGTGTCGGTCTCGCCGCTGCGAACGAGCAGGCGCAGATCAGCTTCGAGACGATGCTCGGCTCGGCCACCAAGGCCAAGTCGTTCCTCGACGAGCTCCGCGACTTCGCTGCTGCGACCCCGTTCGAGTTCCCCGAGCTGCAGACCGCTGCGTCGTCGCTGATCTCCGCTGGGGTCGAAGCCGACAAGGTGATCCCGATCATGACGACCCTCGGCGATGTCACCGCAGGGATGGGCACCGGCTCCGAGGGGATCAAGCGGGCCACCGTCGCCCTCCAGCAGATGCAGGCTGCCGGGAAGATCACCGGTGAGGACCTGAACCAGCTGCGCGACGCCGGGATCCCCGTCTACGACCTCCTCGCCGCAGCGACAGGCCGAGCCAAGACCGAGGTGACGCAGCTGGCCCAGGCCGGGAAGCTCGGCAAG
>CALANQ010000319.1 GCA_937926025.1 uncultured Acidimicrobiales bacterium | reverse complement strand
CTTGATGGGCGTTACTGAGTCCGCCACGCGCACTCGGTCGAGAAAGCCCTGAAGGGTTACCCTGGCATGCCCCACTCCATCTGCAGCGATGGCCGTAGGGGCTTGCCGAGGGCCAGATGGCACCCAGCGGTGCAGGTGTCCGTCTGAATGCCTGGGGGCCGACCTGGTCGGGCGTGGCAGGCTTGGGTAAAGGGCGCAGCCTGAGGCAACGCCCGGCGACGGCGGGGTGGAACGGAGGGAGTTCTGATGCGGCTCACCAAGAGTGTGGTCGAGCAGCTTCTGACGCAGAACGAAGGCTTCCGTTGGGAGACCTACAGCCGGGGCAACAACTTCCGCGAGAGGCGGGTCTACCGAATAGTGGATGGCGTCGTCCGAATCTCGGCACAGGGAAAGACCTCATGGGCAGCCAGCCGGTTCAACGATGAGTGGGTGGCGGACGCCGAGCAGACACGACGCTTCTTGCGGAGTGTCCTCGGACGGCTGAACACCGAGGGGCTTGAGTAGCAACATCCCGCTTCGGGTGACGTCGAGAGGCCCCGGTTCACCCTTGCGGGCAGGCCGGGGCCTCGATGGTTGCGGTGGGCTACTTGGTGGCGACGATGGCCTCGGCCTTGACGGCTCGGCTCTTGTCGCCGTCGTTGAAGTTCACGGTGCCGTTCTTGACGCTGGTGACCTTGGCGACGTTGATGGTCTCGGTCTTGTCGCCCTGGCGCTGGACGACGATGGCCTTGCCGGTGATGGCTTCTCGGATGGTGGCGAGGTCGGCGTCGGCGAGGGCGACCGGGGTGAGCGCCGCTGGGGTGCGGCCGGGCAGGACGCTCTCGGAGTGGGGGCGGACGAGCTTTGAGTAGGTGCGCCGTGCGGCTCCGGGGCTGCCGAGCTCGAGGGCTTCGGCGACCTTGGCCCACGACAGGAGCTGCGTGTCTCGCAGGTCGGTGAGCTGGTTGGCGGTGACGGTGGGCTTGGTGTTCTTGGTGGTTGCCATGAGAGCAACAGTGCAGAGCTTCGACGGAGAAGTTCAGAGGCTGGCGGGATTCTCGATCTACCTGGGGAAACTCGATCCGGCGACCCGGAATAGTCGATGGGCGCACTACTTGTCAGCGTCGGCGAGTGCTCTGTAGGGCTATGGCCCATGCCAAATGCCGCCGACTTGTACGGGCCAAATCGGCCCGGTCCAGAACCCGTGTTCACCGAGCGAATGGATCTGCGGATGCGCCCCGATCAGGTCCAGGCGTTGGACCGGATCGCCAAGGCGTTCCGCATGTCCCGTTCCGACGTGCTGCGCCTGGCGGTCGATCAGTTCACCGATGCCGTCGATGGCCCGTTCCTTCGCCGGCTTGAAGAAGTGGAGGTCGCCCCATGAGCGGGCAACGCACCAAGTACCTGACCACCACGAGGGACACGCTGGCCCGAGTGGCCGACGAAGCGCAGGCCCAGTCGCTCGCCGCCGAGGACGCCTTGGCGACCTTGGAGGACCGAGAGGCCCGCCGAGCCGCACGCCAGCCGGGGAGGTCGTGATGCCCCAGCGCACCATCGCCCAAGCCACCGCCTTGCTCGAGGACCTCGGCGGCCTGTCGGACAACGACCGCCGTGCGTTTGAGGCCGAGTTGACCGCCGCACGCAACCAGGCCACCGAGACCGCCACGGTCCTCATGGATGAACGGGTGGCCGAGATCGCCGCCGTGCGTGACGACGCCCTGGCCGAGCTCTGCGCCGTGCGGGACGGCTACGGCGACTTGGTCGCCAAGGCCAAGCTCGGCCGCATCACCGCTGCCGAGTACGAACGCGGCCTCTCCGAGCTGCGGAGCCGTCAGCGTGCCGCCGAGCGCCACATCACCCGCACCAGCGAAGCCCTCGCCTTCGTGGAGACCGCCGAGGCCGACCCGGTCGCTTTCGGGGACTCGCTGTTCGCCAAGTTCCCACTCACCAGCCCGCCCTTCTCGTTCTAGGAGACCCCATGGCCGCAACCGCCCTCACCACCGGACCGGTGCTCACCGACCAACAGGTCAACGACGCCCTCGCCGTCCTGCCGCCCCTGCCCGACAACGTGCTGATGCTCCTGCGCCACCAGCAAGCGCAGATCGCCGCCCTCGCCGCCCGCATCGAGGACCTGGAAGGTGCGTCGTGACCCCGCCCATCTCCGACGACGGCGAGATGTGGATCCCGCCGTGCCTCGTCGCCAGCCACGCCTACGTCTACTTCCGCGATCACGGCGAGTGGCCCAACGTGCGCGCCTTCCACCAGTACCTCGCCGGGCATTTCGGCTGTCCGGTCGAGGTCACCAGCTACGACACGCTCAACGCCCTCAACACCGGCGATGTCTACGGCCTGCCCT
>CALANQ010000318.1 GCA_937926025.1 uncultured Acidimicrobiales bacterium | reverse complement strand
GGCCGCCGAGGGCGTGACCATCGATGTGGACGGCGACGGCGTGGCCGACGGCATCGACGCCGATGGCGACGGCATCGTCGACGCCACCCTCGACGGCACCGAGCTGGCCTCGTCGGCCAACCGGGCCAACCCGTCGGGCAGCGTGAAGGTGTCCGGCGACGGCTCCAGCATCACCCCGCTGCTGGTCGCCGCCGGCTGCATGGTGCTGCTGATCGTGATCCCCCCGCTGCTCCTGGTGTCCGGCGCCCCCGGCCGCCGCTGGTGGAACAAGGTCTTCGCCGGCTGACCCGCCGGCGCCTACCCCGCCTTGGGTGGGGTAGGCGCCAGGCGCCCCAGGAGTCGCTGCGCTCGGGGGCCCGGCTGATCGGGATGGCGCCGGTGCCGTCGGCGTTGGCCACGAACACCTCCTTGTCGCCGAGGCGCTGGACCGAGAACACGATCAGCTTCCCGTTGGGGCTGGGCTGGAGCTCGGACTCGATGCTGATCGGGTCCGAGGTGATGGCCTCGGGCTTCCCGCCGTCGACATCGATCCGGTACAGGTCATCGGCGCTGCCACCCTCGGCGTCGTCGTTGGGCACGGCCGACACGAAGAAGACCGAGCGGCCGTCCACCGACCAGACCGGGAACCCGTCGTGGTACTGGGTGTCCGCGATGCGCTCGGACGTGCCGGTGGTCGGGTCCAGCGTGAAGATGCCCGACGTCTCCGCCCCGAGGGGCTGAGCGCTGATGGCGAGGAGCTTGCCGTCCGGCGACCAGCGGGGCTGGGTGGAGCCGGGGACGGTCGACACCTTCCGGGCGTTCGAGCCGTCGGGGGCAACGGTCCAGACGTCGCTGTTCACCTCGGCCGACGTGGAGAAGGCCAGCTGGGTGCCGGCGGGCGACCAGACCAGGTCGGCAACGCCCTTCGCCTCGGGCGGCGTGACCCGGACCGGGTCCCCTCCGGCGACCGGCACCACGTACCCGGCGAACCCGCCGTCCCGGTTGGAGAAGAACGCCACCCGCGTGCCGTCCGGCGACCAGGACGCGCCGCCCTCGTTGCTGGTGGCCGACGGGGCCAGCGAGGTGACCGTCCCGGTCTCGGCGTCGACGACCTGCAGGTCGAAGTCCTCGGTACCGGCGTCCCCGTCGAGCAGGAGCTTGGACCCGTCGGGCGACCACGTGAGCGCCTCGGCCCGGCCCTTCACCTTGGCCACCACGTCGGTCTCGGACCCCTTGCCGTCGGTGAGGAACACCGTCGTGCCCGAGGCATCGGTCGACAGGTACGCCAGCTCCAGGTCCGACGCGCTGTCGTCGAGCGGCACCGGCTTCGTGGTGGTGACGGTGGCGGCCGTGGTGGTGGTCTTCTTGCCGTCGGCACCGTCACCGCTGTCCTTGCTGCAGCCCGAGACGAGGCCCACGAGGGCCAGTCCGGCGAGGACGGGAGCGGCCCGGCGGACGCGCGGACGGGCCGCGCGGGGCGCGGCCGGAGGGTTGGTCGTTGCTTGCACGGGCGGATCGTAGGGAGGCCCCGGCGCCCCGTCTCCGCAAGGAGGACGATGGTTCCCGAAGGTTCACCCGCCCGTCGGCTGGCGGTCGCCTGGCGGCCCGATGATCGGCCGACCTCACGAGGCGCAGGGTCGCCGCACCCACCGTGCGCACGCTGTTCGGCCAAGCTTCACCCTGCGCTCAGGGTGGGTTTCTGGCGCCCTGTCAGGGTTCCCGAGGGAGGTCGGACGGTCCGCAGGAAGCAGACGCGGCGCTCCTCAGGAGGAACACCCACATGCGCATGACCAAGCGCCGGGTCGCTGCTGTCGCAGCTGCCGGCATCATCTCCCTCACCGGCGGCCTCGCCGGTGTGAAGCCGGCGGGGGCGTCCACCCCGTCCCCGCCGAACAAGTCCTCGGACTGGATCCGCATGGGCGGCTCCGACACCACCGAGGGCCTCATGAACCGCCTGGCGCTGCTCTACAACGAGGCGCCCGGCTGCGTGATGACGGGCACCCCGCAGAACCTCGACGGCCGCTGCTTCGACTTCGACTCCGGCACCGCCGGCATCCAGGAGCAGTACCAGAACGACGCCTCGGGCAACCCGACCGACGCCGCCAACACCGACCACGACGTGGCGTTCAACTACTACGCCGTCGGCTCCGGCAACGGCATCACCGAGCTGGCCACCCGCGGCAACGCCGGCGTGCAGGTGATCGACGTCGCCCGCTCGTCGCGCGCCCTGCGGGCCACCGACGCCGACGGCCTCCGCTCCTTCGCCTTCGCCAAGGACGCCATCCCGTGGGTGAAGTTCCCCGGCGCTCCGGCTGCCTCGGTCAACTCCCTGACCGTCGCCCAGCTGAAGAACGTCTTCTCCGGCTGCGCCCCCTCGGCCCAGCCCGACGTGGACAAGACCGCCAACGGCGGCAACAACAACGGCATCGCCGACTGGGGTGACATCGGCGGCGTGACCGGCGCCCCGATCGTCGTCTGGGCCGCCCAGGACGGTTCGGGCACCCGGACCACCTTCGACGGCTTCCTCGGCTCGGGCACCAGCTCCACCAACTGCATCCCCACGCAGTACAAGGACAACAGCCTGGCCAACGGCGAGCGTCGCATCTTCGAGAACAACGCCGAGCCCATCAAGAACTCGA
>CALANQ010000317.1 GCA_937926025.1 uncultured Acidimicrobiales bacterium | reverse complement strand
TGCGCAACAACGGGCTGGAGACCGCGACCTTCCCCGACGCCACCTTCAAGCTGACCGAGCCCATCGACTTCGGCGAGAAGCCGGCCGAGGGCGCGTCCGTCACGGCCACCGCCACCGGTGACCTGACCATCCACGGCGTCACCAAGCCCGTCACCTTCGAGGTCGAGGCGGAGCTCGCCGGCGACACGATCCGCGTCGCCACCAAGGACCCGGTCCCGGTGGCCCTGGCCGACTACGACATCGAGAAGCCCACCATGGGTCCCGTCGCCGACATCGACGACGAGGGCTCGTTCGAGTTCCTGGTGGTGCTGGGCCAGAGCTGATCGCCCCGGGCCGGCCGTCGACCGGCTCAGTCGGTGACGGTCCGGCGGACCAGCGCGGGGTCGGCCTCGATGGCCGCATCCGTGAACCGCAGCGGTCGGGCCGCCTTGGCCGCGTACGCCTCGGTGCCGTCGACGTGGTGGGGCGAGCGGGCGTCACCGGACTGGCCGTAGGCCAGGAACCCGATGCCGTCCGGTCCGTCATCGGTGAGCTCGACCGCCATCAGGAAGCTGGTGCCGTAGGTGACCCGGTACCCGCCGCCGGCGATGCCGCTGGTCATCGTGCGCTCGGGTGCCACCGGCTCCAGCGGGGCCGGGCCCGGCTCCAGGCTGAGGGAGTTCAGGGCGCCGAACGGCGCCAGGATGTTGAGCACGCCGTCGCCCTCGTAGCCCCCGTGGACCGGCACCCGGTGCTCGCCCCGCTGCGCCCACTGCACGTCGCCCAGCGGCGCATCGATCGGCACCCCGGCCTGGTCCAGCAGCCGTACGGCCTTGGCCAGGGCGGCCACGACGGTGTCGCCCACCAGGTCGTCGGGCTCGGCCAGGCCGTGGGGCGTGGTGACCGGCTGGTCGCGGTCGTAGTCCGTGGCGAACAGCGGGCCGGCCGCCTGCATCGCCTTGGCGTCGAAGCCGGCCATGAACTCCCGCCACAGGGCGGCGCCGACCGAGGCGAGGTCGCACCGGCGGTCCCAGTCGGCCAGCACGTCCGCCGCTCGGCCGAGGTCGACGTCGACGCCGTCGGAGGTGGCCGTGCCCGCGGCCCGGGCCCGGCCGATGACGGCGTCGCACAGCAGCTCGGCGCTCAGGCTCTCGTTGGAGAGGGTGGCCGCTGCCGCGGCGTCGATGGTCAGGTCGCCGGCGGCGGCGAGCCGACCGGCGGTGAGCAGGTTCTGGCGGGTGCGCAGCGTCCGGGCCGTGCCCTCGAGGCCGTGGAGCGGGGAGTAGCCCTCCAGGCGGACGTCGGCGTGGTTCAGCCAGTGCGAGTCGTTGGCGTTGACCACGTAGTCGCGTCGCTCGAACTGCGGCAGCCGGTCGTGGGGGAGCAGCCCGGGGCTGCGCGCTCCCGGGTCGTCCTGCCACTCGTCGCCCGGGTCGCTGCCGTCGAGGAGGGCGACGCGGCTGTCGAAGAGGATCTGGGCGATCAGGTCGGTCTGGAGCCGCTCGTGGAAGCGCTCGACCGCTGCGTCGGACAGGTTCGGCGTGGCCGACGCGTCGATGAACCAGGCCCGGCCGGTGCGGTCGGCGGCCAGCGTGTTGACCCACGGCATGCCCTGGAGGTCGCGGAACACCGCCTGGAACTCGTCCATGCCCCGGGCCTGGGCCATGCCCAGGAACTGGGTGAGCACATGGTCGTTGTCCAGGTTGGCGTCGCGGTAGGTGAAGGCGGTGTCGAGCCCCCAACCGAGCAGCGGCAGGTTCACCATCGGGCCGTGGTGGCTGCGCCACATCGTCCGGGTCTCGGTGGCGACCGTCCCATCGTCGCCCAAGACGTCCACCGCCACGTCGGCGGAGGTCATCGCCCGGACCTCGTCGCCGTAGCGGTACGACGTCGGATCGTCGGGCACCAGCGCCAGCTTGGCCAGCGTGAACCGGTTGCCCCGGCTGAACGTGTGGGCCCAGGCGACGTCGGCGTTGAAGCCCATCTGCACGCCGGGGGCGCCCAGCAGCGACACGCCGTACACGTCCAGCTCGCCGGGCAGCGTCAGGTGGCACTCCCAGAACCGGGCCTCGCCGCCCCACGGGAAGTGCGGGTTGGCCACCACCAGCCCGTGGCCCGACGCGGTGGCGTCCCCGCCGAACGCCCATCCGTTGCTGGCCCCGGCGCCGCCGCCCAGCGCCGACACGGGCGACGGCTCGGCCGGCCCGTCGGGCCCCGGCGCCTGCGCCCGGCCGATGATCTCCGCCAGGTTCCGGCCGCTGGCCAGCAGCCCGATGTCCACGTAGTAGGTCCACAGGTCGAGCTCGTCGACCGGCCGCACCCAGGCCGTGCCGGCACACCACTCGGGCAGGTCGCCGGCGGCCTCGGCCTCGGCCAGCCACGCGTTGTACCCGGCCGTGTACCCGGTCACGAGCTGGCGGACGTGGTCCGGTTGGGCGTCGCGGAGCTGCGGGGCCCGCTCCTGCACGCCCAGCGCCCGGTAGCCCAGGTCCGAGGCGAGGTGGGCGCCGTCGGGACCGGCACCGTGGAACCGGGACCGCTCGCTGCGCACCTTCACGATCTGGTCGGCGAGGGTCGGCAGGTGGTCCCGGGCGCAGGCGTACCCCTGGCCGAACCCGAGGTCGCCCCAGGTCCCTCCTCGGATGTGGGCCACGCCGTGCGTGGTCCAGCGGATGTCGGCCTCGTAGGTTCCCGCGCCCTGGGTCATGGGCGGATTGGCTAGCAGGTGCCGGGTGCCGCTGCCGTCATCTCGGGCTGCTCGACCCCGTCGGCGGCGTGGAGGCTGGTGGACTTCAGCAGCAGCGGAAGGCCCACGATGCTCAGCCCGGCCAGCACCACCGCGGAGGCCCCGGTGCCGATCACGTTCACCGCCACGCCCACCACCGCGGACAGCACCAGCTCGAACAGGTTGGCGGAGACCAGCTGCCAGCCCATGACCCGTCCGGTGGCGCCCACCCCCACCCGGTCCGCCGTGGTGGAGATGAGGGTCGGGAACATGGCGGCCAGGGAGACGCCGGCCACCCCGAACAGGGCGATGGCCACGGGCGCCGGCACCAGCGGGATGGCCACGTAGACGACGGTCGCGAGGATGCCGGAGAACACCAGCGTCCGCCGGGCGGTCAGCGGCCGGCCCGGGCCGCTCACCAGGCCGAGCCCGAGGCGGCCCAGGGTCATGCCCGCCCAGAAGCCGCTCATGGCCCAGGCGGCGACGGACCCCGACACGCCGCGGTGGCCTTCGAGGTAGGTGGCCCCCCAGTTGCCGGTGGTGACCTCGATGCCGCAGTAGATGGCGAACAGGCTCAGCGACAGGGCCACCACCCAGCGGGGGACCGTGAGGCGGCTGTGGTCCCCGTGGGGCGGCTCGGCCTGCTGCAGCGCGTCGGGCCACCCGACGCTGCGCCGTGCCGCGCTGGCAGCGGCGACGGCGGCGACGACGGCCGCCACCAGGAACGCCGGCGTCCACGACGTGACCGCCACCAGCACCGGGCCGAGCGTGGCGCCCACCCCGAACGACCCGAACATCAGCCCGGCGCTCCCGACGCTGCGCACCACCGTCTGGAACCGGTTGCCCAGGGCGTCGAGGCAGCCCGACGTCAGGCCGATCACGGCGAACGCCGCGCACAGCACCGGGAACGAGCGGGTCAGGGCCACGGCCACCGCCGAGGCGGCCAGGACCGCGCCCAGCACCCCGTTTGCCCGCCGGATGTGCCAGCGGCGCAGGATCGGCAGCGACGACGGGGCCGTGACCAGCCGCCCGATCCCGTACAGCGACGCCGGCCACGCCAGCGCACCGCCGGACTGGCCGAACAGGTGGCGGGCCTCGGGCCACCCGGCGCCGAGCATCGCGATCGGCGCGCCGAACGACAGGAAGATCAGGCACTCCACCAGGAGCGGATCACGGCGCCGAGCCAGCCAGGTCACCGACCCACGCTAGGGACCCGGCCCGGCCCGGGTCAGATGCCCGCCGGCGCGCCCGGCGGAGGGGCCTCAGCCGCCCGAACCTGACCCGGAGCTGGAACCGGAGGAGCTAGAACCGGAGCCGGTGCTCGAGCCCGAGGAGCTGGAACCCGAGTCCGAGCCCGAGCCGCCTCCGTCGCCCGGGTCCGAGCCGGCATCGGGTCCCTCGATCGGGGTCGTGGTCTCGGTCCCGTCCTGCTGGCCGACGGCGATGCGGCCCAGCTCCCGTCCGTCGGCGGCGAGCACCACCAGCTCGGCCCCGTCTCCGGGGGACTCGACGGCCGCACCCCGGTAGCCGTTGCCCTCCACGATCGACGGCTCGCCCAGGACCTCGTCACCGCGGCGAAGCTCCAACCGGGCCACCTCATCGCCGACCAGCACGCCGGTGTACCGCCGCCCGCCGGAGCTCAGCTCGATGGTCGACAGCACGGCGCTGCCGTCGCCGGAGGCCGTACCGGTGCCCGAGGACGAGAAGTCGGCATCCTCCGGGTCGGCGCTGGCGATGGCGAGGTCGACGGATGGGCTGGGGTGGTCCGGGTCGTCCCCGGTGTTCACGGTGAGCCGCCAGCGGGTGCCGTCGGGGAACCGCCCGTCGCCGACCACGAGGTCGCCGCCGGAGGCCGCCGGGTCGAACTCGCCCAGCTGGGACCGCTCCACCAGGTCGGTCCACTCGGCCGTCCCGACGGGCTCCACCCCCTCGGCCGCGGCGAGCAGCTGGTCCTCCGAGAGGCCGTTGGCCGAGACCCGCACCAGCTCACCGGGGCGCTCGAGCCAGGCCACGGACCGGGTGGGGAAGGGCTCGGCCCCGCCGCCGCGGCTGGTGGTGAGGACCGCTCGGTGACCTCGGACCGTGGTGGTCTCGGTGGTGTCGGCCAGCAGCGACGCCGCATGGAGCTGGACCGTGCCTCCCGAGGTGCTGCCCACCAGCAGGGTGGCGTCGTCGGCCGGTGGGTCGCCCGCTCCGTCGGCCCTGGTGCTGTCGCTGCCGTCGCCGCTGGTGCTGGCTCCGGACACCGTGGTCCCTGGCGTGGCGTACACGGCGTAGCGGCCCACGGCCGCGGCGTCGAACATCGCCAGCAGCGGCGTGCCCAGCGTGAGCAGCTCCGGGGCCTGGCCCAGGGTGCGCCAACCGTCCGGGAGGTCGGCCCCGTGGAGGTCGACGGTGCCGGCCGGGTCCAGGGTGGCGGCGCCGGCGACAGCCCGGAACCAGTCGCCGTCCTCAGAGGCGACCACGACGATGAGCTGATCGCCATCGGGGACCAGCAGGGCGTGGGCGCCGAGACCCCGATCGTCCCAGCGGTAGCCCCGCCGCCCGCCCGGGAGGTCGACCTGTTCGGCGGTCGAGGTGGCGAAGTCGGCTGCCTGGCGGCTCAGGAAGGCGGAGATGCCGAGGCGGGGATCGTCGTCCGCCGGGCCGAACAGCGTCACCGGCCCGGTGCCGCTCATCTGCATGACGTCGTCGGTGGCCCTGCCGTCGCCGGTGATGTCCCCGACCCCGTTGAGCTGGAGGCCCTCGGGCACGGCTCCGGTCACGAACGGCCGCGGCTCGCCCGTGGTGACGGTGGCCTTGTCGTCGTCGCCCGGACCGTCCGAGCGGGTGGCCAGCAGCCCGGCCACGGCCGCGATCACGATGACGGCGGCGGCGATGGCCACCACCCGGACCCGTCGGTCGGGGCGGCGGAGCGGTGCCACGACCGCGTCGCGGTCGGCCGCGAAGGCCGGGACCGCCCGGGCGCCGGCCCGGGCGTGCAGGTCGGCGGCGGCGTCGGCGGCCCGACGGTCGAGTGCATCGAGGGCGTCGCGCTCGTCGGCCGAGTCGGGCGGGGGGAGGTGCTCGTCGGGGGTGCTCATCGGATCTCCTCCAGCTTCCGGGCGAGGGTGCTGCGGCCGCGGTGGAGGTGCACCTTCACGGTGGACTCCCGGCAGCCGAGGACGGCGGCGATGTCGGCCACCGAGCGGTCCTCCAGGTAGTGGAGCGCCACGCACTCCGCCTGGCGGGCCGGCAGGGATCGGACGGCCGCCCAGAACCCGGGGTCGCCGACCCGGTCGGTGGCGAGGTCGCCGGTGCGGTCGGCGTCGGCGGCGTCGAGCTCGGGCGTCGAACGGGATGACCAGCGGGCCAGGCCGCGAGCCTCGACCCCTCGTCGTCGGTGGTCGGACGCCGTGCGGTTGATGAGCGCCCGGCGGACCCACGCGCCGGGCCGGTCCAGCTGGCCGATCTGGTCCCAGCGGCGGTAGGCGTCGGCGAAGGCGTCCTGGGTCAGCTCCTCGGCCCGCGCCCACGACCCGGTCAGCGACCAGCCCAGGGCCACCAGGCCGGACCACTCGTCGCGGTAGAGGCGGTCGAACGCCTCCCGGTCCACCGGGGTCGGTGCCTCCGGTGCCGTGGGTTCGCGTCTGGCCACCGCCGTCTCCTCGTGTGCTGCGAGCTCGCTCACGCCATCCACTCGCCGGAGGCCCCGGTCAGGTTTACCCGGCACTGCCCTACCGTGCCGGGATGACCCAGCAGCTGAGCCTCGTCGCCCTCGTCGTCCCCTCCTACGACGAAGGGATCGCCTGCTACTGCGGGGCGCTCGGCTTCGACCTGCTCGAGGACACCGATCGCGGCGGCGGCAAGCGCTGGGTGCGGGTGGCGCCCCCGGGGTCCGTGGGGACGGCGCTGCTGCTGGCCGAGGCCGACGGCCCCGAGCAGGCGGCGGCCATCGGCAACGTCGCCGGCGGCCGCGTGGGTCTGTTCCTCCGCACCGACGACTTCTGGCGCGACCACCAGCGCTACCTCGCCGCCGGCGTCGCCTTCGAGGAGGAGCCCCGCGTCGAGGAGTACGGCACCGTCGCCGTCTTCCGCGACCCCCTCGGCAACCGCTGGGACCTCATCCAGCCCGCCTGACCCGCCCTCGTCTTCGGGTCACGGATGGTCGTCCGGCCGGCATCGGTGGCCCGATCGGTGGAGGTGGGTCAGGGGGTGAGGCCCAGGCGGATCTTGGCGGCGGCCAGGTCGGGTCCGTCGCCGCCGAGGTTGTCGAAGAGGCGCAGCGTCGCCCGGCACGTGGCCAGCTCCGCC
The DNA here is from genome assembly GCA_937926025.1 of uncultured Acidimicrobiales bacterium. Classification (GTDB taxonomy): domain Bacteria; phylum Actinomycetota; class Acidimicrobiia; order Acidimicrobiales; family Iamiaceae; genus Aquihabitans. The sequence continues at coordinate 11,246 of CALANQ010000317.1, read as the reverse complement.
GTGCTGGGCGGCGGGACGTCGAGCAGGCGGCGGCCGACGGGCGGCAGGCAGGCCTTGGCCCCCGACCACATCGACCGCCACACGGGCTTGGCCGGGCCGGGGATGATGGGCGGGTCGTCGAGGAAGGCGATGCCGGCCGCGGCGTACTCGGCCACCGCCAGGTTCGGGCGGTGCCGTTCGAGCGATGCCAGCAGCTCGGCCCACGAGCGCGGCGGTGCCTCGACGCCCGTGTGCTCGCCGACCACGGCGACCTCGGCGATGTACCGGTCAAGCTCGTCCCGGGTCATCGGGTGCAGGGCGAAGCGCCGGTTGGCGGCGGCGATGGCCAGGTACTCCGCGATGTGGACCCAGTCGAGCAGCTCGGGGTCGTTGGCGGCGTAGGGGCGACCGTCGGGCGCGGTGCCCACGACCGGCTCGTGGACCTTGCGCACCATGCGGCACAGCCGCTCGGCCCGGGCGGTGGAGCTGTACACCACGCCCTGGACGAACTCGCCGGTGCGCCGGGTGCGGCCCATGAAGTCGTCGGAGAACGCGGAGTGCTCGGCCACCCCCGCCATCGCCAGCGGGTGCAGCGCCTGGAGGGGGAACGCGGCGATGCCGGCCACCAGCAGGGACGGGTCGCTGTGGACCCGCCACGCCACGCTGTCGGGCCCGAACCAGCCGGGGTCGCCCATCTCGTCGGCGTCGACCGGGCGGCTCCCCGGCCCGGGGCCGAGGGCGGACATGCCGCCGAGGATCGGCCCGGCGATCAGCGGCGCCGCCAGGGCCCCGAACACGCCGCCGGCGATGCCGCCCACCAGCTCCGCGCTGGACGGGGTGGCCGGCACCCACTCCGGCTCGGGCTCCCACAGGCGCGCGGCTGCGGGGTGGATGCCGGGGGTCCGCCGACGAGCGGGCGCAGCTGAGCGGGTGGTGGCGACGGGAGCCATCGGCGTTCCTCCGAGACGGTCGTGCGGGGCTGACATTGGCACGCGGTGCCGTCGGCGGCAACGCACGGCGCCGACCGGAGACTTGGCCGCACCAGGTGGGCGCAGCAGACTCACGGGTCGTCGAGGTGCGTCGCTCGCTGAAGGAGGCCCCGGTGGCTCGCTACACCCCCCGCACCATCGAGTTCGCCGACACCGCTCCGGTGCGGTTCGAGGCGACCGAGGTGGTGATGTCGTCGGCCGCCGAGGTCTGGGACGTCCTGTGCGACCACGCCCGCTGGCCCGAGTGGATGGGCAGCCTGAAGCGGGTCACCCCGACGTCCGACGCCACCGGCGTCGGGTCGACCCGCGAGGTGGTGCTCTCCGGCGGCCTGGCGTTCCAGGAGGAGTTCATCGCCTGGGACGAGCCGGAGCGCTGGGCGTTCACCGCGCTCGAGGGCCCGCCGGTGGCGAGCGGCCTGGTGGAGCGGGTGACGCTGCGGCCCGCCGAAGGCGGCACCGAGGTGACCTACCGCATGGCCATCGAGCCCCGGCGCGGCTGCAGCCCGCTGGTGCGGCTGGCCCGGCGGGGCGTGGAGCGCAACCTCGGCCAGGCCCTGCGCCGGCTCGACGCCACGGTGGCGGCCCGGCGTCCGTGACCCGCGGCGCTGCCCGGCGGCGCTGACGGTCGTCCGAGCGGGAAATCTCGGGAATTCTCGGCGGCCGGCGTCATGGAACGCGTCGACGCGCCTTCTTGAAGGCGTCGGTGGTCACCCGCAGACCACCGATGTCGCCGGAGCCCTCGCTCCGGCATCCACACGGGCCACCACGCCCCTCCTTGTGGTGGACCACCGGCTCTGCCGGGCTCCGGCCCGGCGGAGCCGGCCCCGGGGTCGTCGTGCCCCTCAGGCGACCGCCGGGGCGATCAGCTCCACCTCGAACCCGTCGCGATCCTCGAGGTACGCCACCAGCTGGTGGCCGCCCAGTGGGTGGCGCGGATCGTCGCCCAGCTGGTGCCACCCGTGGTCGGGAGCCTCGGCCAGGAGGCGGGCGATGGCGTCGGTGCTCTCCACGTGGAACGCCACGTGGTTCATGCCGGGCCGCAGCCGCGAGTGGAGCATGCCCGGGACCATGTCGGGCGATGACTCGATCACGATGCCGGTCTTGTCCTGGCGCCACACCCGGCCGTGGTCCCAGCGGCGGGCGGGCTCGTAGCCGAGCTGCTCCAGCAGCCACCCCCAGGACTCCTCGGCACGGGGCAGGTCGGGGACCCAGAGCTGCAGGTGGTGGATCGACATCGGCGTGATGCTACGGGCCGATGGCCGATTCCCACCCCACCGCCGGTCAGCCCGGGACGGTGCTGCCGCAGCGCTCGGCCCGGATGGCGTCGGCCCGCTGGACCGCCCGGTTGAGGGCGTCGACCCCGTCGGCCTCCGACCCGCAGCGCAGGGCGGGGCGGAGCTCGGCCCGTTCCGCCGGGTCGGCCTCGTCCCACGCCTCGGCGACCGCGGGCACGGCGTCGTCGGACAGCTCGGCCAGGTAGGCGGGGTCGAGCTCGGCGCCCTGGTCGGCGCGGGCCAGGTTGTGGCGGGCGACGAACGCCTCGGGGTCGGCGAGGTCGGCACCCAGGACCAGGACCAGGGCGGTGGCCGCGGCGGCGGCCAGCACCCAGTCGCGCCGGGCACCGAGGCCGGCGTTGCGGGCGGCGATGAGGAGGAGCACCACGCCCATCCATGCGGCGGCACCCATCACCCAGAGCCGCAGCATGGTCAGCCCGAAGGCCTCGTCGTAGAGCGCCATGCGCCGGAGGCTCACGGCCACCAGGCCGAGCGCCAGGACGGGGACCAGGGCGCCGAGGGCCCGGACCGCCCGGGTGCGGAGGACGTCGGGTGCCGCCAGGGCGCGCACGCCGGCGAGCAGGCTCACGATCAGGCCGGTGGCCCAGCAGAGCTGGAAGAAGCCGGTGCGGGCGTACTCCGCCGGGGTCAGCCCGGATTGCTCCACCAGCCGTCGCCCGGCCGACGTGAGGGCGATCAGCTGCGAGAGCACGAACAGGCCGAGCACCGCCGCGGTCAGCCCGAGCATGGTGGTCACCTCCAGGGCGCCGAAGCGGCCGGAGGGCGGCCGGTCCTCGGTGTCCGAGGCGGCGGCGCCGATGACGCAGAGCGCGCCCGTCGCCAGGACCAGCAGCAGCCCGAGGTGCCCGAGCGCCGGGCCGAGCTGCACATCGGGGGTCAGCAGACCGGAGAACACCGGGTCGGCGGCCGACAGGAGCAGCACCACCACCACCAGCACCGGCACGCAGATCGCCAGCGCCCGAGCGATGCGGCCGAGGCGCTGGGACCGCTCCGACGACAGCCGCGGAACGAGGGGCGCCAGGACCTCGGGGGCTGTGATGGCGGCGGGGATGGCGCCGCCGCACCGGCGCAGCAGGCGCCCGAGGGTGGTGTCGGTGGGACGGCCGCTGCGGCTGAAGGCGATGGCGGCAGCGACCAGCCCGCCGGTGGCGGCGAGGTTGGTGGCCAGCAGCCAGTCGCTGGCCCGCAGCGAGAGGAACGCGATCGGCGCCAGCGCCGCCAGCGCCAGGAGCCGGGCGGTCCGCTGCCGGAGCCGGCGGTGCCCGACGAGCCCGGCGACGACGGCGGCCAGACCGAGGGACACCGCGGCGTTGGACACGGTGCCGCGCAGGCCCACGTCGAGCGCGGCACCGGCCACCAGCACCAGCGCCAGCAGCCGACCGGGGGCGGGGTCCGTCTCCCGGGGCGACCGCGGGGGCCGGGGCGGCGGGCTCGTGGGCCCGCCGGGCGGGAGCGCCGTCGGGAGGGGCGGGGGGACCCATCCGGGTGGTGCGGGTGGCGGGGGTGGGAGGGTCGGAGCGCTCCCGGTCGTCGGTCCCGTCATCGGTGCCATGCCACCTCCCGTGCCCGTGCCGCTGCCCGTCGCAGTCGGCTCCACCTGGTGCCGGGACCGTACGACCGGCCCTGTGTGACGCTCCCGGAGGGCGTGTGGAGATCGGGTGCAGGGGCGGGTCGGAGGGCGCGTAGGGTCCGGGCGCCGACCAGGGAGGTGGCATGGACGCGCTGGGCATCGACATCGGGACCACCAACGTGAAGGTGGTGCTGGTCCGCGACGACGGCACCACGCGGGCCGTCGCCCACCGGCCGCTCTCGTGGACCCGCGACGGCGATGTCGCGGAGCAGGATGCCGTCGCCCTCTGGGATGCGGTGCAGGGCGCGCTCGGCGACGTGGCCGCAGCGGCCGGACGCGACGGGCTGCAGGCGGTGGGCGCGGTGGGGCTGTGCGGCCAGTACTCCTCGATCGTCCCGGTCGATGCCGCCGGCCTGCCGCTGGCGCCGATGCGGCTCTACTTCGACCAGCGGGGCACCAGCCGGTGCTTCGACATCCTGGGCCGCCACGAGGACGCGTTCACCACGTGGCTCGAGCGCCACCCGATCCCGCCGGTCGGCGGCGGGCTGGCCCTCGGGCACCTGCTGGCGTTCCAGTTCGACGAGCCCACCCTCCACGAGCAGGTGACGGCCTACCTGGAGCCGGTCGACTACGTGACCGCCCGGCTCACCGGGACCATCGCCGCCACCCAGGGGTCGATGTTCGCCAGCCAGCTCATCGACAACCGCCGTCTCGGCACCACCGCCTACGACGAGAAGCTGGTGGCGCTGGCCGGCATCGACGCCACCCGGCTGCCTCCGCTCCTCACCGTCGGGGCCACGGTCGGTCCGGTCCGCTCCGAGGTGGCCGACGCCATCGGGCTTCCCGTCGACGTCCCGGTCCTCACCGGGATGACCGACAGCTGCGCCGGGGCCCAGGCCACCGGCGCCGACCAGCGCGGCCGGATCGGCGTGGCCATCGGCACCACCGGCGTGGTGCTCAGCGGCGTCGACGAGCTCGGCATGGACCTCGACCACGAGGTGCTGGCCATGCCGGGCCTCCGCACGGACCGCTACCTCGTGTCCGCGGAGAACGGCATCGCCGGCCGGGCCGTGGAGCACGTCCTGGCCAGCCTCGTGCACGCCCGTGACGTCCTCGGCGACCACGGTGCCGACGATCCGTTCACGGGGTTCGACGCCGCGCTCGACGCGTCACCGGCGGGCGCCCGGGGCACCCGGTTCCTCCCGTGGCTGTCGGGCTCGATGTCCCCGCAGGCCGATCCGTCGGTCCGCGGGGGGTTCGTGGGCGTCTCGCTCGACACCCAGCGGGTCGACCTGGTCCGAGCCGCCGCCGAGGGCGTGGCCCACAACCTGCGGTGGCTGCTCGGGCCGGTGGAGGCGTTCACCGGGGACCCCGCAGAGGAGATCGTGCTCACCGGCGGCGCGGCCCGCTCGGCGGCGTGGTCCCAGGTGCTGGCCGACGTCCTCCAGCGGCCGATCCGCACCCTGGCCGAGCCGGGCCACTCCGGGGCGCGGGCTGCGGCCGGTTGGGCGCTGGAGCAGGTGGGCGCAGGCGGCGGCGACTGGATCCGCCTCGACCGCTCGTTCGACCCGGATCCGGCCACGGCGGACGTGCACGCCCACGCCCAGACGCAGTTCACCGCTGCGTTCGACGCCCTCCGCCCGCTGGGCCTGGGGAGCTGACTGGGGTCGTCAGATGATGCTGGGGACGATGGCCTCGATGACGTGGGGGCCCTTGCTGGCCAGCGCCTCGCGGAGCTGGTCCACGAACTCCTCGGCGGTGGTGGCGCGGGTGGCGGACACGCCGCAGCCCTGGGCCAGGGAGACGAAGTCCATGGTGGGCCGGGTGAGGTCCAGCATCTCCTTGGCCTTCGGCGCGCCCTCGGTGGCGCCGACGCGGTTGAGCTCCATGTTGAGCACCGCGTAGCTGGCGTTGTTGAAGAGGATGGTGACCACGTCGAGGTCCTCGCGGGCCATCGTCCACCAGCTCTGCATCGTGTACATCGCGGAGCCGTCGGACTCGAGCACGACCACCTTGCGGTCCGGGCACGCGACCGCCGCGCCCACGGCGGCGGGGAGGCCCTGGCCGATGGCGCCGCCGGTCAGCGTCAGCCAGTCGTGCGCCGGGGCGCCCGCGGTGAAGCCGGCGGCGAACAGACCCGACGTGTTGCCCTCGTCGGACACGATGGCGCCTTCGGGCAGCAGGGCACCGAGCGCCTGGCAGACGCCGTCGGCGGTGAGCGGACCGGTGGGCAGCTCCGGGCGGGACTCGGCCTGGATGGTGGCGGCGTCGGCCGCCGCGCCCACGGCATCGGCCAGCGCGGCCAGCGCGGCGGCAGGGTCGCCGGCCTGGTCGGCCAGCACGTGGACGGTGCAGCCCTCGGGCACCAGGTCGCTGGCCTTGCCGGGGTAGGCGAAGAACGACACCGGCGCCTTGGAGTCCACCAGCACCAGGTGCTTCAGGCCGTCGAGCTGCATGGCCGCGAACTCGGCCAGGTAGGCGAGGCGGTCGACCGGCACCCGCCCGGCGCCGCGCTCGATGCGGGCGGGGAAGGTCTCGGCCAGCAGCTTGGCGCCGGTGGTGTTGGCGACGCGGCTGGCGTCCACCAGGGCGTCAGCGCGGCAGGCCCGCCCGCCCACGAACAGGGCGGCAGGCTCGTCGCCCTGGAGCACGGCGGCGATGGCCGCCACGGCGTCGGCGTCGACCGGGGTGGGCTGGGCCGGCGCGACCGGCGCCGCGGGGGTGCCGCCTTCGCTCCAGCTCACGTCGGCCGGGAGGATGAGGGTGGCGATCTGCGCCGGCGGACCGGAGGCCACCGCCACCGCGTCGGCGGCGTCGGCGGCCACCTCTTCGACCGAGGCCGAGGTGCGCAGCCACGTGGACACGTTGCGCGCCACCGTCTCGATGTCGGACTCCAGCTGGGCGTCGTACTGCTTGTGGTACGTGGCGTGGTCGCCGACGATGTTCACCACCGGCGTGTGGCCTTTGCGGGCGTTGTGCAGGTTGGCCAGGCCGTTGCCGAGGCCGGGGCCGAGGTGCAGCAGCACGGCGGCGGGCTTGTCGGCCATGCGGGCGTAGCCGTCGGCGGCCCCGGTGGCCACGCCCTCGAACAGGGCGAGCACGCCGCGCATCTCGCGGACGTCGTCGAGGGCGGCGACGAAGTGCATCTCCGACGTGCCCGGGTTCATGAAGCACACGTCCACGCCGGAGTCGACGAGCGTGCGGATGAGGGCGTTGGCGCCGTTCATGGTGGGTTCCTTGCTGGGGTGGAAGGAGAAGGGGTCAGTCGAAGATGACGCCGGGGTTGAGGATGCCGGACGGGTCGAAGCTGGCCTTGATGCGGCGCATCAGGTCGAGCTTGGCCGGGTCCTCGATCTGGGCGAGGTAGGCCTTCTTCTCGGTGCCGATGCCGTGCTCGCCGCTGACGGCGCCGCCGAGGTCGGCGCCGGCGCGCAGGATGCGGCCGACCACGGTCTTGCGGGTCTCGACGTCGGGCTGGAACACGGAGAGGTGCACGTTGCCGTCGCCGGCGTGGCCGCAGCCGACCACCAGCGATCCCGTGTCGGCGCCGATGGCCTGCACCGCGCTGAGGTACTCGGGGATCGACCCGCGGGGCACGACCATGTCGGTGATGTCGTTGGCCCCGTTGGCCTTCGCCGTCCAGAACGCCTTCTCGCGGGCGTCGATCAGGGCGGCGCCCGACCCGGTGGGCAGCACGTACAGGTCCAGCGCGCCCAGCTCGGTGGCCAGTTCGGCCAGCTCCTGCACGTCCTCGTCGACGCGGTCGTCGCTGCGGTTCTCCAGCACCACCACCAGGTAGGCCATAGCGGCGTCCTTGATGTCCTGCGGGACGCCGAGCTCCAGGTTCTGCGCGGCGGTGATGGCGCTCATCGTGATGAAGTCGATACTCGAGGATGGTGGGCATCAGGCCCGACCCGACGATGCGGGGGACGGCGGCGGCCACCTCGTCGAGGCCCGGGAACGGGATGAGCACCGTGGCGCCGTGGGTGAGGCGCGGGTGGAGGCGCAGCGTGGCCTCGGTGGCGAGGGCCAGCGTGCCCTCGGAGCCGATGATGAGCTGGGTGAGGTCGTAGCCGGAGGTGGCCTTCACGAACTTGCCGCCCGTGGTGATGGTCTCGCCGGTGCCGAGCACCGCGGTGAGCCCGAGCACCTGGTGGCGCGTGACGCCGTAGCGCACCGCCCGCATGCCGCCAGCGTTGGTGGCCACGTTGCCGCCGAGGCTGGCCGAGTTCTCGCCGGGGAACACGGGGTAGACCAGCCCGACGGCGGCGGTGGCCTCGTCGAGCTGGGCGAGGGTGACCCCGGGCTGGACCCGGGCGACGTGGTTGTCGAGGTCGAGCTCGAGGATCTCGGCCATGCGGTCGAACGACACGAGCACGCCGTCGGCCTGGGGGATGCACGCTCCCGAGAGGCCCGTGCCCGAGCCCCGCGCCGTGACGGGAGCGCCGTGCTCGGCGGCGGTGACGACGATGGCCGCCACCTCCTCGGTGGTGGACGGTCGGACGACGGCGGCCGGGACCACCGCGCTGGCGGTGATGGCCTCGTCGTGGGTCAGGTCCTCCGCGATGGCGTCGCCGGTGGCCACGTTGGCCGCGCCGACGATGTCCTCGAGTGCGCTGACGAGATCACCCATGAAGCCCCCTTTTCCCGTGGACGAGACAGCATGCCACGCCCCGGAACGAGCGGACCCGGCCTACTCTGACGCCCCGTCAGATCGTCCGAACCCGCCTTCCCCAGGAGCTCCCGTGATCCTCGACCGCTTCCGCCTCACCGATCAGGTCGCCATCGTCACCGGAGCCGGCCGTGGCATCGGCGCCGCGTGCGCCCTGGCGCTGGCCGAGGCCGGCGCCGACGTCGTGATCTCGGCGCGCTCCGAGGACCAGCTCGCCGATGTCGCCGCCCAGATCGAGGCGGTGGGCCGGCGGGCTCACGTGGTGGTGGCCGACCTGAGCGACCTCGACGCGGTGGCCGGTCTGGCCACGGCGGCGAAGGACGCGTTCGGCCGCCTGGACGTGGTGGTCGACAACCTGGGCGGCACCATGCCCCGCCCCTTCGAGCACACCTCGCCGCGCTTTCTGGCCGAGGCGTTCTCGTTCAACGTCGTCACCGCCCACGCCCTCAACCGGGCGGCGCTGCCGATCATGCTGGAGTCGGGCGGCGGGTCGATCGTGGGGATCTCGTCGATCATGGGCCGGGTGCCGGGCCGGGGCTACCTGGCGTACGGCACCGCCAAGGCCGGGCTGGCGCACTACACCCGGCTGGCAGCCCGGGACCTGGCCCCCAAGGTGCGGGTGAACGCCATCGCCGTCGGGTCGATCGCCACCTCCGCGCTGGACATCGTGCTGGGCGACGACGGCATGCGCACCCAGATGGAGGAGGCCACCCCGCTGCGCACCATCGGCCAGCCCGAGCACATCGCGGCCACGGTCGTGTACCTGGCGTCGCCGGCGGGCGGCTACGTCACCGGGAAGGTGGTCGAGGTCGATGGCGGTCTCGAGCAGCCGAACCTGGATCTCGGCTTCCCGGATCTGTGACCTGGCGGTGAACACGGGGGAGACGGAAGTCACCTCAGAACCACTGTGTCCGCCGGTAACAACCGGGCGATGTGACCTACAGTGCTCGCCATGGCACCACGAGTGAAGGCCCATCGGGCGAGCGCGCAGCGGCGGCGTGCGGCGCTGCTCGAAGCGGCCGCCGAGCTCTCCGCGGAGATCGGAGCCGGGGCCGTCACCCACCGTGCGGTGGCGGCTCGTGCGGGCGTCCCCCTCTCCACCACCTCCTACTTCTTCAGCTCCATCGACGAGCTGGTCACCGAGGCGCTGCGCCTCGGCGCCACCGAGCGCGTGTCGGACTTCGATGCGGCGGAGCGGGCCGCGGTCCTGGCCGTCGACGTGCCCATCAACGACGTCATCGACGCGGTGGTCGACCAGGCGCTCGCCGCCTCGCGCAACGCCGAGGGCAGCCAGGTCGAGTACTACCTGGCGGCCGGCCGCCAGCCGGAGCTCCAGCCCGAGGCGTCGGCCACCGTGCAGCGCTTCGCCGAGCGCGTCGCCGGCCAGCTCCAGCGCACCGGTGCCATCCGCGCCGAGGAGGCCGGCTGGGCCATCACCGCCCTGGGCGACGGCGCCATGCTCCACCGGCTGGCCCAGGTCGACATCGACCACCGGGCCCGCCTCTCCGCCGGCCTCCGCGTCCTGGTGGCCGCGGCGATGCTGGACGACGACGAGATCGACGAGCTGCTGTCGCGCTACGACAAGGTCTCCACGGAGATCGTCGAAGAAGCAGCGTCGGCGGCCGACGGCCAGCCCGTCCCCGCCCCGGCCTGACCCGCACCGCCCACCGCCGGCGTTAGGGTCGCTCGCCGTGGCGATGCTCGAGGATCCGCCGTTCGACCTCCTCTGCCCCGGTCGTCGGCCCGCCGGCCTCGCGCCGGTGCTGCTGCCGTACCTCCCGACCGGCGAGCCGGACTGGGACGGGTTCGCCCACCTGCTGGGCCGGACCGTCGACGCCGGGCTGACCCCGTTCGTCTCGGGTGCCCCCGGCGCGGGCGACCGCCTCGACGCCAGCACCCGGGCCGAGGTGGTGGCCACCGTGGGTGCCGCGCTCGGCGGTCGGACCTTCGTCGCCGGCGTCCGCGCCGAGGACGGGCCCGACGGCGGCTTCGACCCGGCCCGCCTGGCGGGCACGGTGGCCGCGGTCTCCCGCCACGGCGGGGTGCCGGCGCTGGTGCCGTCGCCCACGCTGGCCCAGCTGGACCCCGACGAGGCGGTCGGCCTGCTGGCGTGGATGGGCGAGTGGTGCGACCGGCTGCTGGCCGTCGACGTCCCCGCCGAGCGCTGGGCCGGTGGCCGGGCCTGGGGGATTGATGCGTTCGGCGCGCTGCTGGACCAGCCCGCGTGCATCGGCCTCATCGACGGCTCGTGGAGCCGCCAGCTGGAGTGGGACCGCATCCGCCGCCGCGACGACCTGCGACCGGACTTCCGCCTGTACTCGGCCAACGCCCTGGGCGTGGACCAGATCATGTTCGGTGCCGACCACGCGCTGGACCTGGCGGCGGCCGTGCCCGACGCCATCTCGGACCGCGACGAGGCATGGGCGCGCGAGGACCCGGGGGTCATCGAGCGCCACGACGCGCTGCAGGCCCTGGCCGCGATGGTGTTCCGGGTCCCGGTCGACGACGCCGTGCACGCGCTGGCCCGGGTGCTCTACCTGCGGGGCTGGCTGGACCACGACGGCGTCCACCCCTCGCTGCCCCGGCGGCCGGAGTCCGACGACGACCTGCTCCTGCCGGCCCTCGACCGCCTCGGCCTGCTGTAGCCCGCCCGTTCAGATCACGGGCGCGGCCAGCCGGGTGGGGCGGGCCCGACCGCGGAGGTCGGCGGTGCCGCACGGCTCCCACTGGTGGCACTCCGG
>CALANQ010000316.1 GCA_937926025.1 uncultured Acidimicrobiales bacterium | reverse complement strand
AACTGGCTCAGGACCGGGGGAGCGCTGCCGATGGTGCCCCGTGTTCGCTGGACTGGTCTTGACGTCGATGGCGGCTGCCGTGATGCAGTCTGCGCTGTTCCAGCGGAAGTCCCGCTCGGGTTGGCTCGAGGAGCTCGACGGCATCCGCGAGGATGCCCTCAAGGAGCACGACGGCGGCGTGGGGAACGTGGTCGACACCGACGACATCTGGACCGACCTGCGCGACGGCGGCGAGTACGAGAACCCCCACGAGATCTCCTCGCTGTACGCCACCGACGAGACCCCGGACCTCCCGGTCTCCAAGCCGGCGAAGCCGGCGCCCCGCCCCGGTCGGGCGAAGGCCAAGACCGCGCCCGAGCCGGCCCCCGCCCCCGTGCCCGACGCGGCGACGGTGGTGCCCATGCAGGATCTGCTCCCGCCGCCGCCACCCCCGGCCCCGCCCGCTGCGGCGCCGGCACCCCCGGTGCCGCCCGCTCCGCCGGTGGTCGAGCCGGCAGCGGCGACCCCGGTGCCCGACGCGCCGGCCGCCGGTCCGCAGTACGACGATCAGATCTGGGTCCAGCCCGCGCCGCACCCCATCCGCCCGAGCGAGATGTGGCACCCCGCCGAGCTGGCCCCGGCCCCGCTGGGCGAGGAGTCCTACGAGGCCATCCCCGAGGAGCGCCTCTCGTCGGCCGACCTGATGGACCCGACCTACCTGCCCCGCCACGAGGTGGCCCCGGTCGCCCCCGCCCCGGTTGCCCCGGCACCCCCGGCCGCCGGCTCGCCCGAGACGGCGAACGAGCTGGAGTCGGAGCTGGCGGCTCGGGCCGAGGCGCAGGCGGTGGAGCCCCTGGCTCCCGCCGGCGGCCTGGTGAACGGCCCCGTGGGTCGGCGCGTCCGCCGGGACCGTCCCGTCGAGCGGCCCAAGGCCTCGCTCCCGCCGCCGGAGGCGACCGCGCCGGCGCCCGCTCCCGCCCCGCTGGCCGAGCGCGAGGACCGGTCGCCGCTGCCGACCGCGCCGCTGCCGCCGGCCGCACTGCCCACGCGCACCAACCGCCTCCCGGAGCTGGACCTGCCGGCCACGCCGAGCTCGGTCGTCTCCTCCGGCCCGGCGCCCTCGGCCCACGCCCCGATCGCTCCCGACGCCGTGGTCCCGCCCGCCCCGGAGCCGACCCCGGAGCCGGCCGTCGAACCCGTGGCTGAGGCCGCACCGGTGCCCGCCGCGTCGGCCCCCATCGCCATCGGCGAGGACGGGCTGGTCACCGCGCCGGGCACCATCGTGCGCATCGGTGGCCCCCGCCGGGCCCGAGCGCTCGGCAGCCCTGCCGGGGTGGTCGTGGCGCTTGAAGAGGGCTGGTGCTGGGCATCGCCCGGGGAAGGGGCGGCGACCCCGCTGCGCCTGGACCTGCCGAACGGCGCCCTCACGGTCGACCCCGGTGCGACCGCGCTCGCCGTCGTCGAGTCCGATGGCTCGGTGTTCATCGTGGTGGCGGCCGGCTCCGCCTACCTCGAGCGCGGCGACGACGGCGCACCCGTCGCCCGCGGCACCATCGTGATGATCGACCCGTCCGGCGTGGGCCAGATGGACGCCGCCACCGATGCCGAGATCGAGGCCGACCCGATCGTGGCGGAGAACCTGGCGCTCGACGCCGAGCTCTGATCCGGCTCCGTCGGCCCCGCTCGACGCTCGTCCCGGGGTGCCGGTGCCCACGTCCTAGGGTGTCGCGATGAACCCCAGGGGACATGCGAAGGCTCGTCGGACCGCAGCGACGGGGCTTGCGCTCCTGGCCCTGCTGACGGGGGCGGCCGGCTGCGGGAGCGGGTCGTCGAGCTCCGACGGGGCCGCCACCACCACGTCCGACGCGGCGTCCTCCTCCTCCACCACCACGGCTGCCGCGACCTCGACCTCGGGCGGTGCCACCACCACGTCGGGGTCCGGGGCGTCCACCACGACCACCGCGGAGCCGGGCCTGCCCGATGCCTCCGAGGCGCAGCACACCGCGCCGGGCGACGGCACCGGCACCGCCCTCCTGCGCACCGTGCGGGTCGGCACCAACGACGGCTACGAGCGGATCGTGTTCGAGTTCGCCGGCGAGCCGGTCCCCGGCTACCGGGTCCAGTGGGTCGACGGCCCCATCCTCGCCGACGGGTCCGGCGAGGTGGTCCAGGTCGACGGCGACGCCTACCTGGAGATCGTCATGGAGCCGGCGTCGGGCGTGGATCTCAGCGCCCCGCAGCTGACCGTGGTCTACGACGGACCGGACCGGGTGCCGGTGGCCGGCCAGACCGAGCTCATCACCGACCTGGTGCGCACGGGTGACTTCGAGTCGGTCCTGACCTGGGCGGCGGGCGCCCAGCGCAAGGTGCCGTTCCGGGTGCTGCGGCTGGAGGACCCGACCCGCGTGGTGGTCGACCTCCAGACCAGCTGAGGTCCGTCGCACCGCAGCGCGGCGCACCGGCGGCGGCGTAGCTTGGCCGCCCATGGCAGCGAACGAGCACGAGGAGCACGCCGGCCGCTGGCGGGTCGAGCCCGGGACGGAGCTGCGGCTCGCGGACATCGACACGGCGTCGAAGGCCGGGGCGCCGGGCGACAAGGAGGCCACCACGCTGGCGGTCCAGGACCTGGTCGGCCAGCTGTCGGACTGGCAGAACCGCCTGTGGGCCGAAGGCTCGCAGTCGATCCTGCTGGTGCTGCAGGCCATGGACGCGGGCGGCAAGGACGGCACCATCCGCCAGGTCTTCACCGGGGTGAACCCCCAGGGCGTGCGGGTGGCGTCGTTCAAGGCGCCCACCGCCGACGAGCTGGCGCACGACTTCCTCTGGCGGGTCCACCAGCACGCCCCCGCGCACGGCGAGATGGGCGTGTTCAACCGGTCCCACTACGAGGACGTGCTGATCGTCCGGGTGAACGAGCTGGTGCCTGAGCCGGTGTGGCGGGCCCGCTACCAGCAGATCCGCGACTTCGAGCAGATCCTGACCGCGTCGGGGACCGCCGTGGTGAAGGTGTTCCTGCACATCTCGCCCGAGGAGCAGGCCGAGCGGCTGCAGGCGCGGCTCGACGATCCGACCAAGCGGTGGAAGTTCGCCGCGGCCGACCTCGATGTGCGCAAGCACTGGGACGCGTACCAGGCCGCCTACGAGGAGGCCATCAGGGAGACCAGCACCGCCGACGCCCCCTGGTACGTGATCCCGGCGGACCGGAAGTGGTACCGGAACTGGGCGGTCCTCCAGGTGCTGCTCGACGTGCTGCACCGCCTAGACCCGCAGTTCCCACCGGAGGAGCCGGGCCTGGAGGACCTGACGGTGGTCTGACCGCCGGTCAGGCGGGGAGCCAGACCACCATGCGGCAGCCGTGGGGCTCGACGGCCTCGGCGCGGATGGTGCCGCCGTGCAGCTCCACGATCCAGCGGGCGATGGCCAGCCCCAGCCCGGACCCGCCCTCGTCGGCGCTGCGCGCCTCGTCGGTCCGGTAGAAGCGCTCGAACACCCGGTGCAGCGACTCCGGCGGGATGCCCGGTCCCTGGTCCTCCACGGTCAGCTCCACCCGCTGCCCTCGCTGGCGGGCGGTCAGGACGACGGCGGTGTCGTCGGGCGCGAACCGCGCCGCGTTCTCCACCAGGTTGGCGATGACCTGGTGGAGCCGTTCAGGGTCGCCGTCGACCGCCAGGTCGAGCGGCTCGATCTGCACGTCGAACGCCAGGTCGGGGGAGTGGAGCGCCGCTTCGTCGGCCACCGCGTCGAGCAGGTCCACCACGGGGAAGATGAGCTTGTGGAGCGGGGTGCCGCCGGACTCCAGCCGGCTCAGGTCGAGCAGCTGGGTGACCAGGCGCTGCAGGCGCTCGGTCTGGGCCAGCATCGTGCGCAGCAGCGCCGGCTCCGGCGCGACCACGCCGTCGACCACGTTCTCCAGGGTGGCGCGCAGCGCCGAGATGGGGGTCCGCAGCTCGTGGCTGACGTTGGCGATGAGCTCCCGCCGGTGCTGGTCCTCGGCCGCCAGCTCGTCGGCCATGTGGTTGAACGCGGTGGCCAGGCGGCCGACCTCGTCGGAGGAGCTGGCGGACACCCGGCGGGACAGGTCGCCCTGCGCCATGGCGGTGGCGGCGCGCTCCATCGACCGCAGCGGGGAGGTCATCCCCCGGGCCATGAGCTGGACCATGCCGAGGGCGATGATGGCGGCGACGCCGGCGCGGAACCCGGCCTTGAAGTTGAGCGCCAGCCCGATCTCGTTGACGGCGAGGGTCACCACCACGGCGGCGACGATGACGATGCTGAGCTTGACCTTGATCGATCGGATCCGCTGGAGCGGGTTCACGATCACGGGGCGTCGGCAGCCTCGGCGCCGTCGGCGTTGGGTGCGGGGTCCGCGGTCGCGCCGGCCTCGTCGGTGCCCTCGCCCAGGGCGTAGCCGACGCCGTGCACCGTGCGGACCACACCGTCGCCGAGCTTGCGGCGCAGCGCCCGGACGTGGGAGTCCACGGTCCTGGCGCCCGAGCCGTCGCGGTAGCCCCACACGTCGACGAGCAGCCGCTCGCGGGTGAGGACGCGGCCGGGGCGCTCGGCCAGGCCGACGAGCAGGTCGAACTCGGTGGGGGTGAGGTGCACCACCTCGCCCCGCTGGCGGACCCGGCGCGCGTCGAGGTCGATGTCGATGTCGTCGTCGAGCTGGATCGACTTCGGGAGGGTGCGCCCGGTCAGGGCGTCGAGCCGGCGGAGCAGGGCCTGGACCCGGGCCACGAGCTCCCGCATGGAGAAGGGCTTGGTGAGGTAGTCGTCGGCGCCGACGGCGAGGCCGATGACCAGGTCGGTCTCGTCGTCGCGTGCGGTGAGCATCAGGACGGGCACGTGCCGCTCCCGCTGGATCTGGCGGCACACCTCCAGGCCGTCGAGCCCGGGGAGCATCAGGTCGAGGATGACCAGGTCGGGCTCGAACCGCTCGGCGTAGGCCACCCCCGACGGGCCGTCGGCGGCGATGCGGACCTCGTGGCCCTCGCTGCGGAGGCGGGCGGCGATGGCGTCCGCGATCAGGGCCTCGTCTTCGACCACCAGGATCTGCCTCGCCATGCGGGAACCCTAACGAAACCGCCCTGCGACCAGGCTGTCACGACCCTGACGACCGTTTCTGACGGTCCGTCAGGGGCTTGGGCGAGTTCGCCCGCGGTCCGTAGCGTTGGGCCATGTCTGACTACGCGCCGCCGCTCCGCGACATCAAGTTCCTGCTCGATCACGTCACCCCGATCGACGAGCTCACCAAGCTCGAGGCCTACCAGCAGATCGACGCCGACTCGGTGTACGGCGTGCTCGAGGAGTTCGGTCGCCTGATGAGCGACGTGTGGGCGCCCACCAACGCTCCCGGCGACGAGCAGGGCAGCCACGTCGAGGGCGACGAGGTCGTCACCCCCGACGTGGCTGCCCTGCAGATCGGAAGAGCACACGTCTGAACTCCAGTCACTTAGGCATCTCGTATG
>CALANQ010000315.1 GCA_937926025.1 uncultured Acidimicrobiales bacterium | reverse complement strand
CTACCGGGCCGACTCCCACACGTTCGACGTGGAGCTCGGGCCGGTCTTCGCCAACGTCGTGCTGGCCGACGAGATCAACCGGGCCCCCGCCAAGGTCCAGTCCGCCCTCCTCGAGGTGATGGCCGAGCGCCACGTGTCCATCGGCGGCGTCACCCACCCGGTGCCCGAGCCGTTCCTGGTGCTGGCCACCCAGAACCCGATCGAGAGCGACGGCGTCTACCCCCTCCCCGAGGCCCAGCGGGACCGGTTCCTCATGAAGGTCCTGGTGGACTACCCGAACCACCGGGAGGAGACCGAGATCGCCCGGCGCATGACCGCCCACCGACCGGTCGCCCAGCAGGTGCTGACCGAGGCCGACGTGCTGCACCTCCAGAGCAAGGCCGAGGACGTGTTCGTCCACGACGCCGTCCTCGACTACGCCGTCCGCCTGGTGCTGGCCACCCGTGAGCCCGCCCAGCACGGCCTCCCCGAGCTGGCCCCCGTCATCTCGAACGGTGCCAGCCCCCGGGCCACCCTGGCCCTGCTGGCCAGCGGTCGGGCCCTCGCCCTCATGCGGGGCCGGGGCTACGTGGTCCCCCGTGACATCTACGACGTGGCCCGCGACGTGCTGCGCCACCGCATCCTGCTGTCGTTCGACGCCATCGCCGACGACGTCGACGTCGAGGCCGTGGTGGAGCGCATCGTCTCCACCGTCCTCGCCCCGCGGGTCACGCCCAGCCAGGACACCATCGACGACCAGAGCGCCAACCAGAACACCTGGGCGGCATGAGCACCGCCGCCCCCGAAGCTCCGTCGTCCACCGCGGAGCTGGCCTCCTCCGAGCGCTCGCTCCGGCTGCTCGAGCTCACGATCAACCGCAAGCTCGACGGTCTCATCCACGGCGACCACCAGTCGATCGCCCTCGGTGCCGGCAGCGAGGGCGGCGAGGGCCGGCTGTACCAGCCGGGCGACGACGTCCGCCGCATCGACTGGAACCTGACCGCCCGCTCCGGTGACGTGCACGTCCGCAACACCATCGCCGAGCGCGAGCTGGAGACCTGGTTCGTCATCGACGGCAGCGCCAGCCTGGACTACGGCACCGCCCGCCAGGAGAAGCGCGACCTCGCCGCCTCCGTCATCGGAGCCTTCGGGTTCCTGGTGGTCCGGGCCGGCAACCGCATCGCCGCCGTGGTCACCGATGATCAGGAACGCAGTGACCAGGACCGCGGCGACCAGAGCCGCGGCAACGGCACCCGCGTGGTCCCGCCCCGCGCGGGGCGAGCCGCCGTCCTCGACCTGGTGGTGCGCCTCCAACGACGTGGGCGCACCACGGGCGAGGGCGGCACGCTCGCCGACGCCCTCCGCAAGGTCCGGCTGCTCGCCCGCCGACGCGGACTGGTGATCGTGGTCAGCGACCTCCTCGATGACTCCGACTGGCCGTCCGAGCTGCGGTCCCTGACCGCCCGCCACGACGTCATCGTCGCCCACATCACCGACCCCCGCGAGGACGAGATCCCCAACGTGGGCATGCTCGCCCTCGTCGACCCCGAGACCGGCCAGCGCCGCGAGGTGCAGACCGGCAGCAAGAAGTTCCGCGAGCGCTACGCGGCCGCCGCCGCCGAGCGCCGCTCGACCATCGACGAGCGGCTCCGCCGCTCCCGCGCCCAGCACCTCCAGGTCTCCACCGACCGGGACTGGCTGCGCGACGTCGTCCACCACATCGCGTCCAGGAGGCGCCGCCGATGAGCTTCCTCCACCCCGAACGGCTCCTGCTCCTGGCAGGCGTCGTGGCCCTCGCCGCCGGCTACGCCATCGTCTGGCAGCGCCGCACGCAGGCCATCGACCGCTACGCCCAGCCCCACCTCCAGGACAAGATCGCCCCCGAGCGCAGCAAGGGCATCCGCCGCCACGTGGCCCCCGCGATGGCGCTGGGCGCCCTCTCGCTGGTGCTCGTGTCCGCCGCCCAGCCCACCCGCCAGGAGCGGGTCCCGCGGGAGAAGGGCGTCGTGGTCCTCGCCATCGACACCTCGCTGTCGATGCAGGCCACCGACATCAGCCCGACCCGCCTCGAGGCCGCCATCGACGGCGCCACCGAGTTCGTGAAGGAGCTGCCCGACGGCATCGAGGTCGGGCTCGTGTCGTTCGACTCCGACGCCCGCCTCCTGGTGTCGCCCACCACCGACCACCAGTCGGTCGAGGCCGCCATCAGCACCCTCACCACCAACGCCCGCACCGCCACCGGCGAAGGCGTGTACGCGTCGCTCGACGCCGTGCAGACCGCGCTGGCCGAGGACGGCTCGGGCGCCGACGGCGAGGACACCGTGCCCGCCGCCATCGTGCTGCTGTCCGACGGTGTCGAGACGGTCGGCCGATCGGTCGACAGCGCCACCCAGGCCGCCTCCGACGCCAAGGTGCCGATCAGCACCATCGCCTACGGCACGCCCACCGGCACCGTGACCATCGAGGGCCAGACCATGTCGGTCCCCGCCGACGACCAGACCATGCAGCGGGTGGCCGACGCCACCGGCGGCACGTTCTTCGAGGCCACGTCGGCCGGTCAGCTCAAGGACGTCTACGCCGACATCCAGACCACCATCGGCTACGAGACCGAGCCCCGGGAGGTGGGCCGGGCGCTGCTCGGCGGCGCCTTCGTCATCCTGCTCGCCGCCGGCGGCATCGCCGTGCTGACCAGCGCCCGCCCCCTCTGAGCCCGCACCCCTGACGAGATCGAACGAGAGACCCGAACCATGACGCTCATCGCCCCCTCCCGGCTCTGGCTGCTCGTCGGCGTCGCCGGCCTGGTGGTCGCCTACGTGGTGGCCCAGCGCCGCCGCGCCGCCCCGGCGGTCCGCCACCCCGACCTGGCGCTCATCGACAGCTTCGCCCCCCGGTTCGCCGGGTGGCGGCGCCACCTCACCGCCTTCGCCCTGGTGCTGGCCCTGACGGCCCTGGTGGTCGGGCTCGCCCGGCCGGCCCACGCCGTCGAGGTCGAGCGCAAGGAGGCCGTGGTCATGCTGGCCATGGACGTGTCGAAGTCCATGACCGCCACCGACGTGTCGCCCAACCGCCTGGCCGCCGCCCAGAAGGCGGCCAAGGAGTTCGTGGAGTCGGCACCCGAGGGCTACAAGATCGGGCTGGTCACCTTCAGCGCCGAGACCAAGACCGTCGCGTCGCCGACCACCGACCGGGCCGAGCTCGTGGCCGCCATCGACGGCCTCGAGGCCGCCAACGGCACCGCCGCCGGCGACGGGCTCAGCACCGCGGTGGACGTGCTCGAAGCCGACGCCACCAACGCCGGTGCCAGCGGATCCAGCAGCGGATCCAGCACTGCCGACGACACCTACCGCGCCGTGATCCTGCTGGCCGACGGCGACAGCTCCACCGGCAAGACCCTGAACGACGCCGCCGGCGAAGCGGCCGACGCCGACATCCCGGTGTTCACCATCGCCTACGGAACCCCGAACGCCACCATCGTGGTGGACGGCAAGACCATGGACGCCGGTGCCGACACCCAGGCCATCGCGGCGGTGGCCGACGCCACCGGCGGGTCGGACTACACGGCCTCGTCGGGGGCCGAGCTGTCGGCGGTGTACGACCAGATCGGCACCACTATCGGCACCACCACGGAGAACCAGGAGCTCACCGTCCCGCTCTCACTGCTGGCCGCCGTGTTCCTGTCCCTGGCGGTCGTGGCCACCACCGCCTGGACGCCTCGCCTCACCTGAGCGACGAGCGGGACCTGACGCACCGGCCTGGGGGGAGCTGGGCCGGCCGAGGCGATCAGCCTCGGCCGGCCAGCAGCTCGTCCCGGACGGCCTCGTACATCGGCTTGGGCTGCAGGTCGGCGTCGTAGAGCAGCGGGCGGGTGCCGGGCCGGATGAAGTCGTCGAGCCAGGTGTCGCCGTCGTCGATGCCCCAGAACGTGATGGACCCGCACGCCGGCTCGTCGAGGCAGATCCGCACGAAGCGGGCCGCCCAGTCCGCCTGGGTGGCGAGGTCGATGGCGGGCGCGCTGGTGTTCATCCCCTGCAGCGGTACGTCGATCTCGGTGAGGTCGACCGTGACCCCGAGCGCGGCCAGGCCCGAGACCGTCTCCTCCACCAGGTCCCAGTTGGGCTCGCCCAGCATCAGGTGGCCCTGGAGACCGACGCGGTCGACGCGGGCGCCGGCGTCGAGGAGATCCCGGGTGAGCGCCACGTAGGCCGCCGCCCGATCGCCGAGGTACTCCGTGGAGTCCTGGTTCAGCACCAGCTGGGCGTCGGGCCAGACCGCCTCCGCCGTGTCGAACGCCCAGGCCACGTAGCCCGGCCCGAGCACCTGCTCGAAGTGGTTAGGGGCCAGCGTGCCGTCGAGGTCCAGCGGCTCGTTCACCACGTTCCACCGGTCGATCCGGTCGCCGTAGCGGTCGTGGAGGACCTGGAGGTGGTCGCGCAGGACGGCCCGGAGCTGGTCGGGGTCGTCGATGGCCCGGACCCAGTCGGGCAGGACCCACGGCAGCGACGGCGGATCCCACAGGAAGTGGGTGGCGGTCAGGTCGAGGTCGTGGTCGTCGGCGAACGCCACCACTGCATCGGCGGCCTCGAAGTCCCACTCGTCGGGCCCCGGATGGATCACGGCGAACAGGAAGGCGTCCTCGGACGTGATGGCGTCGAACTGCTCCACCTCGAGCGCCTCGCGAGCGGGATCGCCCAGCTTGGCTGCCGTCCCCACCAGCAGGTCGTCGGGCGCCGCCGCCTGCAGCGGGCAGGGCTCCGGGCAGTCCGCCCGCTGCTCCGACACCCGATCGGACCCGCCGCCGGCGCACCC
>CALANQ010000314.1 GCA_937926025.1 uncultured Acidimicrobiales bacterium | reverse complement strand
CCGCCATGAGGTCGCCGCGCTCCTCGCCACCCCACCTCCGGCGACCGGACCGTCCTAGGCCGTCGACCGGTCGACCCGAGGCCACCGCACGGTTCTCATCCGCCAGATCGGGCAGTAGGGTCCGACCGGATCGCTGACTGAAGCGCTGAAAGGAACCACACCATGGCCATCGAGCTGCCCCCGCTGCCCTACGCCGAGGACGCCCTCGCCTCCAAGGGCCTCTCCGCGGAGACCATCCAGTACCACTACGGCAAGCACCACGCCACGTACGTGAACGTGCTCAACGGCCTCATCGAGGGCACCGAGCACGCGGACTCCTCGCTCGAGGAGATCATCCTCGCCGCCGACGCCGGCCCGCTCTTCAACAACTCGGCCCAGGTCTGGAACCACACCTTCTACTGGAACTGCCTGTCGCCCACCGGCGGCGGCGAGCCCACGGGTGAGCTCAGCGACAAGATCAACTCGGCCTTCGGCTCCTACGCCACCTTCGCCGAGCAGTTCACCGAGGCCGCCAAGACCACGTTCGGCTCCGGCTGGGCCTGGCTGGTCGAGGGCGACGGCGGCCTGGAGATCCAGAAGACCTTCAACGCCGACCTGCCGCTCAAGCACGGCGTCAAGGCGCTGCTCACCGTCGACGTGTGGGAGCACGCCTACTACATCGACTACCGCAACGCCCGGCCCGACTACGTGGCCAACTTCCTGACGAACCTCGTCAACTGGGACTTCGTGGCCGAGAACCTCGCCAGCTGATCCCACCCTGCAACGCACGAGGGCCGCTCCCATCCGGGAGCGGCCCTCGTCGCGTCCGAAGCCCGACGCACCCAGCGGATCTCGGGGTGGTCAGGTGGCGGGGGCGGTGCAGGGGCCGCCGCTGCAGACGTCGATCAGGGTGCCACCGGTCTGGAGGAACTCGGACTTCTGCTGCTGGGCCTGCGGTGACTTGCGGGGATCGCTGTGGGGATCCTCGCCCGTCCGGGGCGGCACGTTGCCGAGCGGCGGCAGGTCGGCGCCGCTGTCCCAGATGACCAGGCCGGAACCGGTCGACGGGTAGGCGATGGCGTCGAGGCCCCAGGCGGCGTCGCCCCACGGGTCCCGGCCGGCCAGGTACACCGGGCGGTGGATCGGGATCCCGGCGGTGCGGGCCTCGACCTCGGCCGTCACCGTCGACACCTGGTGGTCGCCGAGGGCAGCGTGGATGAGCACCCGCTTGTCGGGTGTGCCGGGCAGGTTGCGGTCGGCGTTGAGGTGGGCGGCGAAGCCGTTGGTCTCGCCCCGGTCCCACAGCATCTGGATGAGCTGGAGGCCCACCACCTGGTCCCGACGGCTCGGGTAGGTGACCTTCATGAGGTCGAAGAACGGGTCGAAGTCCACGCTGCGATCGAGCAGCGTCGAGTAGTTCATGCCGGCCACGCCCAGCACGCCGGCCTCGATCTTCGGGTCGACGGCCAGGTAGGCGCCGCCGACGACGGCGCCCTGGCTGTTGCCGTCGTAGAACAGCGCGCTGGTGTCCAGCAGCGGGCCGCCGCCACCGTCCTGGAAGTTGGCGTTGCTCACGAACCCGGCGTCGTTCGACATCAGCCGGCCCAGGAAGATCGTGTTGAGGATGCCCTGCTGGGTGCGGTCGGGCAGGGTGCCGAACGACGAGATGTCCTGGAGGATGGTGGCCGCGTTGGCCACGTCGGCGTCGGCCATGCCGATCCAGTCCGTGGCGCAGTAGGCCATGTTGTGGCCGGCGACCATGGCGGTCTGCGGGCTGGAGCGCACCTCGCCCAGGCCGCCGAAGAGGCCGTGGCCGTAGACGGTGGGCCGCGCCGGCGTGTCCGCTGCGGTCGTCGGGATCTCGCAATCGTACTTGGCCGTGTAGCTGCCGTTGCGGACGGGCAGGCCGTCGGGTCCGGTCTTGAAGCCGTCGCCGGGCTGCCCGGTGCCGGTCAGGTAGAGCGGCACCTGGAACGAGCCCTCGATGCGCTTGGCGACGCCGGTGGCCGGGTTGGCGGTGACCTTGTCGACGGTGAACGCCGGGGCGCCGTTGCCGATGGTGGCGAGGGCGTCATCGCGGATGTCGAGCATGCGGCCCGTCGTGTTCTCCGTGGAGGCGACGGTGAAGTCCCACGACAGGTACAGGTCCTCGGGCGCGAAGCCCGCCTTCTGCTCGAGGATGAGCATGGTGAAGTAGGTCGGCACAATGTACTGGGGATCGCCGAACCCGGTGGTGTCGGCGTCCGGGGGCAGCGTGCTCGGCTCGTTCGCCACGATCCAGTCCCGCTCCCGATCGAACTTGGCGGGCGCGGCGATCGTGGCGCCGTTCGCATCCTTCAGGCCGCGGACGCCGACCATGATGTCGTGGCCTGCCGGATAGTTCACCGCTGGGTGGATGAGGAGCAGCTGGTCCGCCGAGCCGGCGGGCACGTGGCTGTCGAGCTCCGCCCAGTAGGGGACCTTCTGCTCGGCGGTGTTGTCCCAGATCACCAGGGGGGCGTCGGCATCGAGGCTGGACTCGACGTCGCCGATGCCGGCCAGGCCGCTCTCGTCCAGGTCGATGCCGGGCACCCGCAGGACCAGGGCCTGGCCGGGGCTGAACCCGTCGTTGCGGTTCCACTCCACCGGGTTGACGTGCTTGCCCTTGGTGTTGGCGGGCATCCACTCCGGCTTGAACGCCACCCGGCGCTCCGTCACGGTGCCGGCATCGTCGGTGGTCTGGCGGTTGCTCGGGAACGGGAGCAGGCAGTTCTGCGGGTCGTAGCCGCAGCCGGCGTTGCGGGACTCGCTGCTGGCGAGCAGCGAGACGGCCACGTCGAGCTCGCCCACTTTGGCGGCGGTGTACTTGCTGACCCAGCTGTTCAGCCCGCCGCTGTCGGCGTTGCGGACGAGGTTGGTCCGGTAGGCGTCGCGGACGACGTTCCGGGCCCGCTCGGGCGAGCGCAGGAAGGAGCGCACGAAGCGATCACGCGAGGTGCCGGCGGCGAGCCGGCCCGCCCAGTAGGCCTGGCCGCTCGGGTCCGACGCCCGGCCGAGGATGTGCTCGTACACCCAGTGGGTGTACCCGGCGGGGGTGGCCCCGGCCTTGTTCCACGCCTCGTTGGAGATGGTGAGGGTGACGACGAGGTTCTCGTAGGTGAGCCGCTCGTCGGAGATCCGACCGCTCCAGAAGCCGAGGCCGCTCGGGTCCGCCGGACGGTCGAGCAGGTCCTGGAACTTCCGCCCGACGATGGGCTCCACGATGGGCCGCTTCAGCAGGGCGGCTCGGATGGCGGTCGCCGGGCTGCTGGTGTGGCCGAGGGCCGAACCGAGCGCGGTGATGTCGGCGGTGCTGCCGGTGTCGGCGTAGCGGTTGAGGATCTGCCGGGCCCAGGTGGTGTTGGCCGGCTGGGCCGCCAGCTGGCCGCCGGCCGGATCGGCCGCCTGGGTGGGCGCCGGCGCCGCCGACGCCGCCGGGGCGGCGTACGGGACCGCCGCGATCACGCCCAGCGCGGCCATCGCCGCCGCTGCGCCCCGAATCCGCCCGAGTCGCGGTGCCATCTGATCGTCCCCTTTCGCACCCCGGTCCCCCTAGACGCGTGGCGCGGTCGGGACACTACCGCCCGTAGCCCGATTGCGAGACCGATTCGTCTCGTTGCGACCGACGCGGCGCCGATCACCGATCGGGTCCCGCGTCGAACATCGTGTGGATGCGGTCCGTCGGTGACCCGGGACCACACGAAGTTCCGGGGATGGCGCCGAGCAGCCCGGACTTCGTGTGGATGCGGTGGACGGATGGACCGGAACCACACGAAGTTCGGTTGGGGGGGGGAGTGGTCGGGTCAGGCGGCTT
>CALANQ010000313.1 GCA_937926025.1 uncultured Acidimicrobiales bacterium | reverse complement strand
CGACCGCCTGCTCGACGCCGCCACCGCATGGCGGATGATCCCGCTCGACGCCGACGTCGTCATCCCCGTGAACTTCCCGGCGTACTACGCCCGCCACCCCCGCAAGGTGCTGTGGCTGGCCCACCAGCACCGGGCCGCGTACGACGGCCTCGGGCAGCCCTGGAGCGACATCGGCCTCGACGACGCCAGCCTCGACGCCCACCGCCAGATCGTCGACTGGGACACCCGCGTCCTGGGGGAGTGCCTGTCGCGCTTCACCATCTCGGGTGTCGTGGCCCAGCGGATGCAGCGCTACAACGGCCTGCGGGCCACGCCGCTCTACCAGCCGCCGCCCCTGGCCGACCGGCTGAAGCCCCGCACCGGCGGGGTCGGCAGCCACATCCTGTGCCCGACCCGGCTGGAGGCCAACAAGCGCCCGGGCCTGTTCCTCGACGCCATGGCCTCCATGCGGGAGACCGTGGACGGGGTGCTCACCGGGCGCGGTTCGCTGGCCGACGAGCTGGCCGCCAGCGCCCAGCGGCTCGGCCTCGGCGACCGGATCACCATGCCCGGCTTCGTCACCGACGACGACCTGGTCGACCTGCTCCGCGACGCCACCGCCGTCGTGTACGCCCCCTACGACGAGGACTACGGCTTCGTCACGCTCCAGGCGTTCCTGGCCGGGGTCCCCGTGGTCACCACCGACGACAGCGGCGGCGTGCTGGAGTGGGTGGAGCACGAGGTCACCGGCCTCGTCACCGACGGCTCACCCGACGCCATGGGCGCGGCGCTGGACCGGCTGGTCCGGGACCCGGTGCTGGCCCAGCGCCTCGGCGCCGCCGGCCGCGACCGGGTCAAGGACCTCAACTGGGAGCAGGTGGTGGCCACCCTGCTCGGCGGGGCGCCCGCGTGAGCGTGGCGGGGGAGCCGGTCACCGACGACGACACCGATCGGCCCGTCCTGGCCCTGCTGGCCGCCCCCGGCACCGCCGCCCGTGCGGTGCCGCTCCTGGGGATCCTCGGCATGGCGGCGCACGTGGTGTCCTGGCAGCGCCGGGGCGACCGGGTGCCGGCCGCCGCCCTGGTCACGTCCGTGGAGGTGCTCGGTGCCCTGGGCGACGAGCCCGGGATCCCCTTCGCCGTGTGGGTGAAGCACCACGACCAGGTCGACCGGGCCGCCGCGGCGGGGGCCACGCTGCTTCTCACCGCCAAGCCGGACCTCGTCGAGCGGGGCGCCGTGCTGGTGCCGCCCGTTGGCCTCGAGGTCGACCGCTGGCCGGCGGTGGCCCCGCTGGTCCGCCGCCGCCGGCGGGAGGCCGCCGGGCTGCCCGACGTCCACGTGATCAAGGTCGACGAGCTCGACACGCCCGAGGCGGAGCAGGAGCTCGCCCTGGCGTCGGCGGCGGTGGTCAGCGGCCCGGCCACGCTGCGCGCCCTCGCCCTGGGGACCCCCATCGTCACCAGCGCCGACACCGCCCGGCGCCTGGGCCTGCGCCAGGGTCGCGACGCCGAGGTGGCCGCCAACCCGGATGCGGCGCTCGCCCTGGCCGAAGAGGTCGCCGCCGACGAGCGCCGGGCTGCGTCGCTGTCGCGCATGGCCCGCCGGTGCGCCGAGCACCACCTGGACCTCGGCCGGCCCGCCCGGTTGGTGGGGCAGGCGCTCGGCCTGGCCCCGGCGCCCACCGGCTTCGAGGCCCGCATCGACGAGCGGCTGACCGAGCTGGGCACCCCGGCCGGCTCGCCGACGCGGGTGCGGGTGGCCGACGCGCTGGCGGTGCTCACCGCCGATGGTGGAGGATCGTCGGCGTGACCCCCTCGGCATCCGAGTCCTCCGGCGCCTCCAGCCTCAAGGCGCGAGCCAAGCACCTGGCCGCGCCGCTGGTGGCCCGGGCCCGTCAGGAGGTGGTGAACGCCACCGCCCACGACCAGCTGGCCCTCCGCGCCGAGGTGGCCGAGCTGCGCACCGAGCTGGCCCGCCAGCGCGCCGAGCACCAGGCGGAGCTGGCCGCCGTGCACGAGGAGCTGGCGGCCCTCACCGCCGCCAAGCGCCGCTGACCGCTAGAAGCGGGACTGGTACTCGGCGCTGTCGAAGAGGGTGTCGGCCAGCTTGGTGAGGGTGGTGGAGCCGTTGCCGAGGGCCGCCTCGTAGAGGGTGTACACGTCGTTGGCGGGGGCCCGCTGGAGCATCGCCTCGTGGATGCCCACCACGTACACGCCGTTCTTGGTCTGGCGGATGTACTCGCTGGACTGCGAGAAGTTGGCCATGACCTGGCCGCGAGAGACCCCGGCGTCGAGACGGCCCTTCCAGTAGGTGGTGCCGCCGGCGTCGGCGGGCCGGCCGAGGACGTTCTGGTACACCCGGTCGACGAACGCCGCGTTCGACAGCGAGCCGTAGGCCCGCACGAACTCCGACGACACCGCGAACGACTGGGAGATCGACTCCAGCGTGCGGCCCTCGCCCCGGCGGTTCAGCCAGTAGGTGAGCCCGGAGTGATCCGGGTTGCGCAGGAAGTACGCCCGGTACAGGCGGGTGACCGCGTGCACCCGGTTGTCGGCTTCGTCGGACGACTCCAGGTAGTCGATGAACTGGCCCGGGGTCCACGTGGTGCCCACCCGCGTCGACCAGTAGCTGAGGTTGTTGGCGCTGGGCTCCCGGTGGAGCACGTCGTGGTACTGCTGGGTGAGGAGCTGCTCCGCCGTGAAGAACGGGGCGTAGGCGGCCGGGGGCGTGGGCGACGTGGTGGTCGTGGTGGTGCCGCTGCCCTGGTAGGCCTTGGCGGCGGTCCGGATGCTCCCGAGCTTGGTGTAGAGGTTGTCGCCGGGGCAGGCGGTCTGGCCGACGTCGCGGTGGCCGATGACCCGGTTGAGCCGCCGCTGGTGACGGAGATGGTGCCGGTGGGGTCGATGCCGTTGAGGCTCAGCTTCCAGCCGATGACCCGGGCGGCGGCGTCGAGCGCGGCCTGGGTGGGGGCGGCCGAGGTGGGCGAGGCGCCCGGCTGGTACTGGCCGAGGAACGACACGCCGACGCTGCCGGTGTTGAACCCCTGGGCGTGGCCGCCGACGATGGCCTTCGTGATGCCGCCGGAACGGCCCTCCCAGACCCGGCCGAAGCGGTCGACGATGAAGTTGTACCCGGTGTCGCACCAGCCGTTCGTCCCGGTGTGGTACGTGTAGATCGAGGCGAGCATGGCGGGCACGTCGGAGGCGGCATACGTGTTGGAGTTGGTGGTGTGGTGCACCACCGCGTACTTCACGCCGCCCGACGCGGTGGACGGGCCGCCGGAGCAGCCGCTGTTGCCGTACGCCCAGCCC
>CALANQ010000312.1 GCA_937926025.1 uncultured Acidimicrobiales bacterium | reverse complement strand
GCGGTGGGGGCCCCGGCGGCGTAGCCGACCAACGTGTAGACCAGCGTGGAAAGGCCGAGCGGGGTGGAGAGCAGGATGTCGAAGGACAGGCCGGCGGCGAAGCCGATCAGGGCGCCGCGCTCGGGGCCCAGCCGGTAGCCGGCCATGACCGCCAGCAGGATCATGATGTCGGGGCGCGCCCCCTCGTACGAGAAGCGCGAGAGGAACGTCACCTGGATCACGAGCGCCACCAGCACCACCAGCGCGGCGCGGGCCCAGCTCACGAGGGCGGGTCCTTCAGCACGACGCGGACGTAGCGGGACGTGAGGTCGGCCGCCGGATCCGCCTCGATGGATCGGGGGATGCCGTCACCGGACCGGGTCACCCGGGTGACCTTGCCGACGTAGAGGTCCGCCGGGAACTGGGTGCGGTCGATGCCGGAGGTCCAGAGGAAGTCACCCTCGCTGAGGGTCTTCTCCTCGATGCCGTCGATCTGCAGGGGCTTGCCCTGGCCCTGCCCCGTCGCGGTGCCGATGTCGCCCTTCTGGGTGCGGATGCCGATGGACACGTCGAGCTCGGTGATGAGCTCCACGGTGGACGTGTTGGCCTTCACGTCGACGATGCGGCCCAGCACGGCTCCGCCCTTGCCGTTCGTCCGGCCGGTGATGACCGCCATGCGCGCCTTGACGCCGTCGTTCGAGCCGGCGTCGATCTCCACGGTCTGCTCGAAGCTGTTGAGCGGGCCCGAGATGACCTCGGCCACCTTGGTCTTCTGCGCCTCGATGGTGACGCCGTTGATCTCGCTCAGCTCCGCGACCTTCTGCCGGAGCCGGGCGATGTCGGCCTCTTCGCTCTTGCGCTCCTCGAGCTCGGCCTTGAGCTTCTCGTTCTCGTCTTCGAGATCGCCGTAGCCGAACGCGCCCTTCCAGCCGTTGCTGATGGGTTCGAACACGGCGTTCCCGGCGGCGCGGAACGGCCGGAACACGGCGCCGAACGCGTTGCGGACGGGATCGAGCGGACCGGTACCGGGGAGGTCGAACGCCAGCAGGGTGATGGCCGTGAGCAGCAGCAGCGCCAGCGTGAACCGGGATCGGGGCGTGCGCGAGGAGCGACGGGAATAGGCCACGGAGCCGGGGTCGGCGGGCTAGTTCGCCAGGTTCGTCGAGAAGAGGACGCCCTTGAGCGCCTCGAACTCCTCGAGCGACTGCCCCGAGCCGATGGCCACGCAGTCGAGCGGGTTCTGGGCGATCACGATCGGCATGCCGGTCTCGTGCTGGAGACGGGCGTCGAGCCCGTGGAGGAGGGCGCCACCACCGGCGAGGACGATGCCCTGCTCCATGATGTCGGCCGCCAGCTCCGGCGGGGTCTTGTCGAGCGTGACCTTGACGGCATCGCAGATCGACGCGACCGGCTCTTCGAGGGCCTCGCGGATCTCCTCCGTCGTGGTGACGATCGTCTTCGGCAGGCCCGTGACCAGGTCCCGGCCGCGGATCTCGGCGTGCAGCTCCTCCTGGAGGCGCCACGCGGAGCCGAGGGCGATCTTCACCTCTTCTGCCGTGCGCTCGCCGAGCGCCAGGCTGTACTCCTTCTTGATGAACTGGATGATGGCGTCGTCCAGCTCGTCGCCGCCGACGCGGACCGACTGGCTGGACACGATGCCGCCCAGCGAGATGACCGCCACCTCGGTGGTGCCGCCGCCGATGTCGACGATCATGTTGCCCGTGGGCTCCTGCACCGGCAGGCCGGCACCGATGGCGGCCGCCATGGGCTCCTCGATGATGTAGGCCGGCTTGCGGGCGCCGGCGTACTCGGCGGCCTCCTGCACGGCCCGCTGCTCGACGCCGGTGATGCCCGACGGGACGCAGATCACCATGCGGGGCTTCACCCACCGGCGCTGGTGCACCCGGTGGATGAAGTAGCGGAGCATCTTCTCGCAGATCTCGAAGTCGGCGATGACGCCGTCTTTCAGGGGCCGGATGGCCTGGATGTGGGCGGGCGTGCGCCCGATCATCCGCTTGGCCTCCAGGCCGACGGCCAGGGGCCGGCCGTCCTTCACGTTGACGGCCACCACCGACGGCTCGTTCAGCACGATGCCGCGTCCCCGCACGTACACCAGGGTGTTGGCCGTCCCCAGATCGACGGCCATGTCTCGACCCATGATCGAGGAGAGCGGGTTGTCAGCAGACATGTGACGGCCCTCCACAGGGCGGGGATCCAGCGGGTCTCCGGAGGCTACGAGAGGCTCCGATCCCCCACAAGGGCCGGTTCCTCGCGCTCCGTGACCGACACCCTAGCCGTCGTCACCCAATTGCAACAATCGCCCTAGCAGATACCTCTGACCAGGGCGTGGATGCTCACGCTCACCCACCACCGCCCGGACCGCCCCACACCGGAGACCGACGAAACCACCGAGGCCCGACGACATCACCGAACTCGGCGTCGATGAGCGACGCCGCAAGAGATGATTCCGGTTCGGGGGAGTCAGGTTCCGGTCAGCGACCGGGGAACCAGAGGGCGATCTCGCGCTCGGCGGACTCGGGGCCGTCGGAGCCGTGCACCAGGTTCTCGTTGGTGGTGGTGGCGAAGTCGCCCCGGATGCTGCCGGGCTGGGCATCGGTGACCTGGGTCTTGCCGATGAGGATGCGGCCCAGCTCCCAGGTGTTGTCGGCGGGACCCTCGACGATCATGGCCACGACGGGCGAACGGGTCAGGAAGCTCACCAGCTCACCGAAGAACGGCTTGTCGGCGTGCTCGGCGTAGTGGGCCTCGGCCAGCGCGGTGTCGGCCGTGCGCAGCTCGACCGCGGCGAGGGTCAGGCCCTTGCGCTCGATCCGCGAGATGACCTCGCCGACGAGGCCGCGCTCCACGGCGTCGGGCTTTCACATGATGACGGTCCGGTTCGTCATAGTGCGGCTGACCCTACGGGTTGCGGTCTCCCCCGCTCCAACCGGCTCAGCGGCGTCAGCTGACCGCCAGGAACGCGTTCGCACCCACCGCGTTCGCGGTGCGCAACCGCTCCCCCAGCGACGCCAGGACCGCGCCCACCAGCGAGGGCACCTCCTCGAGCAGCTCCAGGAACGCGCCCCGGGAGACGAGCAGCACCGTGCCGTCGCCCTCGACCGCCACGGTGGCGGCCCGGGGACCGCCGTCGAGCAGCGACAGCTCCCCGCAGATCTCGCCCGGAGCGAGCGTGGCGAGGGCCTGACCCGACACGGTGACCCGAGCACCGACGTCGACGAGGATGAAGCACCACTCGCCGTGCTCCCCCTCCTCGCACAGGTGGTCACCGTCGTGGACGTGCAGCTCCTCGGCCGCCTTGGCGACCTTGCGCAGCTCGCGGTGGCTGAACGCGGCGAAGAGCGGCACCTTCGCCAGCACCTCGACCCGGTGGTCCGACGTGATCATGGGCATGCGTGGTCCTCCTCACGGCCGGAGCCCCAGTACCCGCGGGACCCCGATCGCAGTCCCTCGGCCGGGCCGGCCGTCAGAAGACGAAGATGGCGAGGACGACGATGAGGATCACGACGTCGACGGCCACGCTGATGCCGATGATCAGCCGCATCCGCTTGCGACGAGCCTCCTGGGCGTCGGCCGCGGCCATGACGGCGTCGATCGGGATCGGCTGCGAGGGCGGCCTGGCGGTCTGAGGCCCGGCCGCCGCTTCCTCGGTGGCCTCGGCGCCGGGGACGTCGTCGGGCGGGCGGTAGTAGGACATCAGGCCTCGGGCGAGCCGCCGTCGCCGGACCAGCGGCCGTCCTCGTGGAGGGTGAGCAGCTCGACGCCGTCGTCGGTGACCACCATCGTGTGCTCGAACTGGGCGGTGCGCTTGCCGTCGACGGTGGCGGCCGTCCACCCGTCGTTCCACATGCGCTGCTCCCACGCGCCGATGGCGATCATCGGCTCGATGGTGAACGTCATGCCCGGCTCCATCACCGTGTCGTTCCGCGGGTGGTAGTAGTGCAGGATCTCGGGGTGGGTGTGGAACTCGGTGCCCACGCCGTGGCCCACGAAGGCTCGCACCACGCTGAACCCGGCGGCCTCGGCGTGGTCCTGGATGGCCCGCCCGATGTCCGACACCGGACGTCCGGGCTTCACCGCCTCGATGCCCAGCGACGTGCACTCGCGCGTGGTGCGGATGAGGCGCATCGACTCCGGGTCAGCCGTGCCGACGGCCCAGGTGGCGTTGGTGTCGCCGTGGACGCCCTCCCGGAAGAGGGTCACATCGAGGTTGATGATGTCGCCGTCTCGCAGGACCCGGCTGTCGGGGATCCCGTGGCAGATGACCTCGTTGACCGACGTGCAGATGGACTTCGGGAACGGCGGATCGATGCCGTAGTTGAGCGGGCTCGGGTAGCCGCCGGCCTCGATGCAGAGGCGGTGGCAGAGCGCATCGAGCTCGTCGGTGGTGATGCCGGGCTCGATGGCGGCACCGACCTCACGGAGGATGGCGGCGGCGGCTCGGCCGGTGCGGCGCATGCGGTCCAGCGTCTCGGGCGGCTTGACCATGGGCTCGTCGCGGTCGTCGGTGCCGCCGTGCTCCGCGTAGTGCGGACGTTCGATCTCCGGGGGCACCGGGCGCATGGGGCTGATGGTCCCGGCGATGACCCGGTCCGTGGATGCCTTGTGGCAGCGCTTGAACTTGTACCCGCTGCCGCACCAGCACGGATCGTTGGGCTTCATCTTGGTGATGTCGAGGGTGGGGGTGGTGCTCATCGGGCGTCTGCCTGGGTGCGGAGGTAGGTGCGGGCCGGGCCGACGACGTAGAGCGACCCGGTGACCAGGATCAGGTCGTCGTGCCCGGCGAGCCCCAGCGCTCGGGCCAGGGCGTCCTCCACCGAGGATACGGACTCGGCGACGATCCCGAGCTGGGAAGCGGCTGCGGCCACCTCGGGCGCCGGGATCGCTCGGGGCGAATCCGGTGTGCAGGCGATGACGAAGCCGGCGTCGCGGGCGTTCAGCGCCTCCAGCATCTCCGCCGGCTCGCGGCCCCCGAGGAACCCCACCACCATGATCACGGTGCCGTGCAGGGTGAACTCGTCCCGGAGCGTGGCGGCGCTCGCCTCGGCTCCGTCGAGGTTGTGGGCGGCGTCGACGATGACGGTGGGCTCGCGGTGCACCACCTCGAAGCGGCCGGGGACGGTGACGTTGGCGAACCCCTCACGGATGAGGTCCTCGTCGAGGGCCCGGTCGAAGAACGCCTCCACGGCCGCCAGGGCGATGGCCGCGTTGTCCGCCTGGTGCTCGCCGTGCAGCGGCACGTGCAGGTCGTCGACGGTGGAGAAGGGCGTGCGCAGCGTGAGCGACCGGCCGCCGAGCGCCAGCACGTGCTGGTCGCAGTCGAAGTCGGCGCCCCGCCACCAGGTCCGGGCGGCGGGTGTGCTGCTCAGGATCTTCCGCAGCTCGGGGCTGGTCTCGCCGCACACGAAGGTGGCGCCGTCCTTCACGACGCCCACCTTCTCGCCTGCGATGGCCTCCCGCCACGCCCCCTGGCCGTCGGTGTGGTCCCGGCCGACGTTGGTGAGGACGGCCACGATGCCGTCGGCCACGTTGGTGGCGTCGTAGCGACCGAGCATGCCGACCTCGACCACCGCCACGTCCACGGCGACGTCGGCGAACCAGTGGAAGGCGGCCGCGGTCAGGATCTCGAAGTAGCTGGGCGTGACGCCGGCCACCTCCTCCACGGCGGCGACCGCACCGATGGCGGCGCCCAGCTCATCGTCGGAGATGGGCTCGCCGTTGCGGGCGACGCGCTCGGTGATGACCTCGAGGTGGGGGCTGGTGTAGGTGCCCACCGACAGGCCGGTGGCGGCCAGCAGCTCGGTGACCATGCGCGCCACCGAGCCCTTGCCGTTGGTCCCGGTGATGTGGATCACGGGGTAGGCGTCCTGGGGGTCGCCGAGGACCGACACCAGCCGCTGCATGCGCTGGAGCGACAGGCCTTCGGCCCGGCCGGCGGTGGCTTCGAGGTTGGTGTGCTGGTCGAGGTAGCGGAGCGCAGAGGAGAGGTTCACGGTCTGCCCACGCTACCGGGGCACCACGATCCGGCTCCTGATCCGCGTCCTCACCGGCCGAGGGGACGGAGCGACTCGGGGACCCGGGTGTCGAAGCGCTCCCGGAGGAGCTCGACGTCGAAGAGGTCCACGTCTTCGATCTCGTAGCCGAGGTGGTGCGCCACCTGGGTCTCGGGGCCGAGGCACGCCACCTTGTGGCCACCGATCCAGCCGTAGGTGAAGCAGTCGAAGGGGTAGTCCGGCTCGCCGCGGCCGATGGTCCGGTTGAGGTTCCACCGGTCGCCGTAGCGGTCGGCCACCGCGAAGGCGACGTCGACGGTGCGCTCACCGGCATCCCTGAACGAGCACCGGCCCGGTGGATCCTCGAAGATCACCGCGAACCCGGTGTCGGCGAGCAGACGGCGGGTCTCATCCGAACGGGGTGAATCGACGACGAGGTCGAGGTCGCCGTGGTCACGGTTCTGGGCGCCCAGCAGGGCGTCGACGCCCCACCCGCCCTCCACCCAGAAATCGATCCCGGCCTGCTCGAAGAGCAGAGCGATATCGATCACGTCACGCGCTTCCATGGCCATCAGGCCATCCGATCGGCGCTCGGCACCCGTTCTTTAGGCGCGTCGGCGGCGGGCCGAGGGGCCCCGGCGGTCAGCTGGCGGCGCGGCGCGGGCGCGGGGCCCGGGTGCTGCTCTGGCGGGGCACCAGGGTGGGGTTGACCTTCTCCAGCACGACCTCGGCGGTGATCACGCAGCGCTCGACGTCGGTGCGGCTCGGCAGGTCGTACATGACGTTGAGGAGCACGCCGCGGGCGCCGGTGGAGCGCATGATCGCCTGGTCGGCGATGGCCTCGAGCGCGTCCTCGGTGAACTCCAGCTCCACGTTCTCCAGCTCGAAGAACTTCTGGTACTGCTTGACCAGGGCGTTGCGGGGCTCCACCAGGATCTTGACCAGGGCGGCCTGGTCGAGCTGGTCGACCACGCCCACCACGGGGAGGCGGCCGATGAACTCGGGGATCAGGCCGAACTTGGTGAGGTCCTCCGGCATGATCTGCTGCAGCAGGTTGCCGAGGTCCTTGTCCTCCACCCGGCGGATGTCGGCACCGAAGCCGACGCCCTTGGCGCCCGCCCGCTGCTCGATGATCTTCTCGATGCCGGCGAACGCACCGCCGCAGATGAACAGGATGTTGGTGGTGTCGATCTGGATGAACTCCTGGTGGGGGTGCTTTCGGCCCCCCTGCGGCGGCACCGAGGCGGTGGTGCCCTCCAGGATCTTCAGCAGCGCCTGCTGGACGCCTTCGCCCGAGACGTCGCGGGTGATCGACGGGTTCTCGGCCTTGCGGGCCACCTTGTCGATCTCGTCGATGTAGATGATGCCGGTCTCGGCCTTCTTGACGTCGTAGTCCGCGGCCTGGATGAGCTTCAGCAGGATGTTCTCGACGTCTTCGCCCACGTAGCCGGCCTCGGTGAGGGCGGTGGCGTCGGCGATGGCGAAGGGCACGTTGAGCATGCGCGCCAGCGTCTGGGCCAGGAACGTCTTGCCGCAGCCCGTGGGGCCGATCAGCAAGATGTTGGACTTGGCCAGCTCCACGTCGTCGGCGTGGGTGGACGCAGCGCCGATCTGCACCCGCTTGTAGTGGTTGTAGACGGCGACGGAGAGGATCCGCTTCGCCAGGTTCTGGCCGACGATGTAGTCGTTCAGGAACTCGAAGATCTCACGGGGCTTGGGCAGCTCGTCGAACTGGAACTCCGAGGTCTCGGAGAGCTCCTCCTCGATGATCTCGTTGCAGAGGTCGATGCACTCGTCGCAGATGTACACCCCGGGACCCGCGATGAGCTTCTTGACCTGCTTCTGCGACTTGCCGCAGAAGGAGCACTTGAGCAGCTCTCCGCCGTCTCCGAACTTGGCCACGATCTAACCCCTTGCGATCGTCAGGATGCGTCCCGGATGGGACCGGTCTTGTCTGCGAGCTCCCGAGCGGAGATCACCTCATCGATGATGCCGTACTCCTTCGCTTCGTTCGCGGACAGTACGAAATCCCTGTCCGTGTCCCGGTTCACCTTCTCCTTCGGCTGCCCGGTGTGATCCGAAAGGATGTCCTCGAGGAGATCGCGCATCCGCAGGATCTCCTTGGCCTGGATCTCGATGTCGGTGGCCTGGCCACCACCGGAGGCGTAGGGCTGGTGGAGCAGGACCCGGGCGTGCGGGAGCGCCAGGCGCTTGCCTTTGGTGCCCGAGGCCAGCAGCACGGCGGCGGCCGAGGCGGCCTGCCCGAAGCAGATGGTGGTGATGTCGGGCTTCACGTACTGCATCGTGTCGTAGATGGCGAACAGCGC
>CALANQ010000311.1 GCA_937926025.1 uncultured Acidimicrobiales bacterium | reverse complement strand
GCGGCGGAGCTGGACCGTCCGTCTCGCTGCGACGGGTGGTCGGTGGCCGACGTGCTCCTGCACCTGGCCCAGACCAACGAGATGGCGGTGGCCAGCGTCGAGGGCCGCCTGAGCGAGTTCGTCGACGAGGTGGCGTCGTCGCTCCCGCAGACCGGGAGCATCGACGAGTGGGCCGGCGCGCTGGTGGACCTCGAGCGCAGCACGCCCGAGGCCGCCCGGGACCGGTGGCTCACCAGTGCCACCGCCCAGTACGAGGCGTTCGCCGGGTGCGACCCGACGGCGCGTGTCCTGTGGGTGGCCGGCGAGCTGGCCGCCCGGACGCTCGCCACCACCCGGCTGACCGAGACCTGGATCCACGCGGTCGACGCCATCGTGGCGTTCGGCCCGCCCCCGGCGCCCACCGACCGCCTCTGGCACACGGCCCGGCTGGTGTGGCGCACCGTGCCCTACGCCCTCGGGCAGGAGGGGCTGGCCGCCGCCGGTCCGGTCGCCTTCGCGCTCGACGCGCCCGATGGGTCGACGTGGACGTTCGGCGACCCCGACGAGGCCGCCACGACCATCACCGGCACCGCTCTCGACCTGTGCACGGTGGCCGGGCAGCGCGGATCTGCGGCCGGCACCTCGCTGGCGGGCGACGGACCCGATGCCGACGCGGTGCTGCGCCTCATGCGCACGTTCGCCTGACGATGCCGACGCGGAGCGCCGGGCTGCTGCTGTACCGCGAGAGCGCGACGGGGATCGAGGTGCTGATCGTGCATCCCGGCGGCCCGTTCTGGGCGAAGAAGGACGATGGCGCCTGGTCCATCCCCAAGGGCGAGCACAGCGACGACGAGGACCCGCACGCCTGCGCGATCCGCGAGTTCGCCGAGGAGCTCGGGTCGTCGGCGCCGTCGGGCGACGGCGAGGACCTGGACCTGGGCGAGGTGCGGCTCAAGAGCGGCAAGCGGGTGCGGGCGTTCGCCCGGTCGGGCGACCTCGATGCTGCGGCCATCACCAGCAACACCTTCGAGACGGAGTGGCCGCCCCGGTCGGGGCGGCGCCAGACGTTCCCCGAGGTGGACCGGGCCGGATGGTTCACCCTCGACGACGCCCGCACCAAGCTCAACCCGGCCCAGGCCGAGCTGATCGACCGGCTGGCCGCCGCCCTGGCCTGATCAGCGGGTGCGGAGGTAGGCGACCACGGCGGCGAGCTCGTCGTCGGTGAGCTCGATGGTGCCGCCCTCGCCGTCGCCGTGAGCGCGGAGGAGGGTGGCGAGGTCCGGTGCCCGGCCGTCGTGGCCGTACGGTGCCCGACCTCGCACCGACCGGAGCGGCGGCGTGATGACCGCGGCCAGCTCACCGTCGGGGACGGCTGACGGCGCCAGCACGTCGTGGGCCTTCCCGTCGGTGCCGGCGTCGCCCGTGTGGCACGACGTGCAGCCGAGCTCGGCGAGCAGCGCCTCGCCGTCGCGGGCGTCGGCCGCGGTGCGCTCGGCGTCGCCGGTGGGCGCGGTGGGGGGCGCACCGACCTCGGCCATGTAGGCGCTGAGCGCGGCGGTGTCCACGAGGAGGCCGTCGCCGCCGAGGAGCTGCTGGATGGTGGTGAGGCTGAGGTCGTCGCTGCTGGTGAACTCGCCGTCCCAGTGCAGCGGCTTGGTCTCCGGGTCGACCTGCCAGGCCGGCGGCGTGCGCCGCACCTTGCGCTCGATGCCCCGGGTGGTGTCGTCGACCCGTTCGATCCGCCACGTCATCCCGTCATCGCCGGCAGAGGGGTGGCAGGAGCCGCACGTCACCACCCCGAACGGGGTCAGGTGGGTGTTGGTGGCGTCGTTGAACATGCGCCGGCCCTCCTGGGCCAACGGCGACAGGTAGCGGTCGTCGACCTTGCGACGGCCCACCGCGGCCGCCTCGGTCCGCTCGATGGCGTCGTCGGCCTGGACCGACGCGGCACCGTCGGGCAGCTCGAGGCGGGCGACCTCGTGGTCGAACCCGACGTCGACGTAGGCGGTCCGGCCGTCGACGCCGAGCACGATCCCGCGGGCCCCCTCCCCCACGTCGAACGCGGCCACGGTGACGGCCTGCTCCGACGAGGCCGCCCCGTCGCAGCGGACGACGGACACCGAGTGGCTGAACTCGCCGACGACCCACACCAGGTCGTCGTCGGATGACGCGGCCACGGCCACCGGGCCGCTGAGGCGCCGGGGCGCATCCGTCAGGGAAGCGAACCGGGCGCCGCACGGACCGGTGAGCGCCGGTTCTAGCCGGGCCCGTCCGTCCTTCGGGCTGCCGTAGGTGGACCCGGCCTCGATCTCGGCCCGGGTGAGCTCCCGCTGGTTGTCGATCACCTGGTAGACGCCGACGGGCCCTCGCGGCCCGACGTCGAGGGCGGCCAGGGTCGACGGGGCGCGGCCGTCGTCGGCCCACGCCCGGCGCTTCGAGGTGGCCTTCACCCGGAGCGGGGGCGGTGACGCCGACGCCGCCGCGCCCCCGCCGGCTCCGGCGTCGTCCGCCGCCCGCACCAGTGCCCGGGCGTCGAACGTGCGGAGGCGACCGTCGAGCGCGGTGCCCACGGTCAGGGTGGTCCCGCCGCGGACGATGCCCGTCGGGCGGCCGGCGAGGGGGACCATCCCGACGGCGGTGTGGTGCCGGGTGTCCACCACCACCAGGCGGTCGTCGGTCGGACAGGTCACCACCACGTGGTCCCCGCCCCGCGATCCGGTCCGGGCCGGCACGGCCACCACGCCCCGGGATCCGCCGCACGGGATGGGGATCGCCGTGACGGCCTCGCCGGAGGGGGCGGTGGGGTCGATCACCGTGAGGCTGGTGGCCTGCGCGGCAGTGACCGCCACGCCGCCGTCGACGACGGTCAGCTCGCGCGGCTGGCCGGGCACGTCGTAGCGGCCCACGACCTCCAGGGACCGGGGGTCGACCTGGATCACCTGGTCGTCGTCGGGCGAGGTGACCCAGAGCGACGCGCCGTCGGCGGACCAGGCGATGGTGCTGGACCGGGACCCGCCCGCGGCACCCGCAGCACCGCCCGAGCCCGAACCCGAACCGCCCG
This sequence comes from uncultured Acidimicrobiales bacterium, assembly GCA_937926025.1. Classification (GTDB taxonomy): domain Bacteria; phylum Actinomycetota; class Acidimicrobiia; order Acidimicrobiales; family Iamiaceae; genus Aquihabitans. Next base: position 5,640 of record CALANQ010000311.1, on the reverse strand, counting down.
AGCAGGCGGCCACCAGCCCGGCGACCGCGACGGCCACCGCCGGCAGGCCCCAGGTCAGCAGCCGGCGACCGGGACGCGACGGCGAGGCGTCGGCCGTCAATTGACTCCCGGCGGCAGCACGATGGCGAACTCGGCGGTGACCGGCTGCACCGCGCAGGCCAGCTCGTACCCGCCGATCGGGATCATGACCGGGTCGCCCTCGTCGGGCTGGGGGTCGTTCGGATCGGCGTTGCCGTCGATGTCCATGAACCCGAGGATCTGGTAGCTGCCCGCCGGGAGGTCGGTGCCCAGCGGGTACGCCTTGCTCGGCCCGTCGACCACATCGACGTCGGGCACCTCGATGGCGGCGACGGGCGAGGTGCCCTCCAGCGGGCCGGTGATCTTGACGTCGCTGGCCTGGTACACCGAGCCGTAGATCGTGCCCTTCAGCGGGGCCTTCAGGTCTGAGCCGCGCACCGTGGTGGACGGCTGGTAGCTGATCTGGAGCTCGCCCTCGTCGGCCTCCTTCGAGTCCACGTCCTTGCAGCTGGGCGGCGGGGCGTCCCAGTCGTCGGGCACCTCGACCTTGCCGGTGTACGGCACGAACGGGAGGTCGTCGAGCTCGTTGGCCGGCGACTCGATGGAGTAGGCGATCTGCGACCGGCCGTCCTTGCCCTGGGCGATGACCTCGACCACGCCGCCGCCGTCGGGGTCGTCGTAGTAGAAGGGCACCTCCCACGGGGTCGACGAGCCGGGCTCCGCCTTCTCCTGCGCCTCGGTGTTCTCCGCCATGCGGAACACGGTCTGCATGAACTCCTCGCCGGCGATGAGCGAGGCGGGCGCCTTGGCCACCGGCACCCGGCGGCCGTCGACGGTGATCACGTCGAAGCCCACCGACACCCGGTCCTGGTCCAGCTCCGGGGTGACGGTGAGCCGCAGCCAGTTGTGGGGCACCAGCTCGAAGTCCTTGAAGTTCTGCGACTTGCCGGCCGAGATCCCGTACGCCCGGTTCGCGAAGAAGTCGAACTGGTCGCGGTCCACGTCGAACCAGACCAGGCCGTACACGGTCTCGTACGGCGTGCCCTCGGTGGCGGCCTGGTTGATCTGGTCCGGCAGCAGCGACGTCGTCGGGCCTTGGGCCTGCACCTCGAGATTGGACCCGGTGGCGGGGTCGTAGACCACACCGACGGTCACCTTGCCGCCCTGGGCGGAGCGGGACCGGTACTCGATCCGCCACGGGGCCAGGCCGCCCGGATCCTCCTTCGCCACCTTGTCGGTCTGCACCAGTGCGGCGTCGACGGCATCGATGAACGTCTTCCCGGTGGCGGTCGATGCGGGGACGCTGGCGACGGTCCGGGTGGGCGGCTCGGCCCCGGTGGTGTCGAGCTGCACCGTGAGCGCGACCTGGTCATCGGCGTCTGGGTGCTCGGCCGACGAGAGGTGGAGGCCTGACCCGACCTCGAGGTCGTCCAGGTAGGTGCCGTCCGCCGCATCCTCGCCGAACAGCTGGGAGGCGACCTGGTCGAAGTGATCCCGATCGGTCGGGATCTGCGTGGTGAGCCCGACGAACTCGGTCGGCGACGTCGGTCCCCGCAGGGCGACGGTCTCCGAGGCGGTCTCGCCGCTCCCCTTCGCCGTGGCCGTGCCCTTCGCCGCGGTGCTCCCGGCGTCGGAGCTGCACCCCGCCACCACGACCACCAACGCCACCGCCAGCCACTGCGTCCTGCGCACCTTCGCCCCCGGATCTGGTCCCCTGGCTGCCCCTCGCAGCGGGGCCGACGCTACCCCACTCCTCCGCGACGACCACCGGCGACGATCGCCCCGGGCACGCCGTACGCTCGCCGCCGTGACGACCCTCGAACCCGGCCCCACCAGCGACGACGAGGCCATGGCCCGAGCGCTCGACCTGGCCCGGGCCGCGGCCACCGCGGGCGAGGTGCCGGTGGGTGCGGTGGTGGTGGTCGACGGCCGGATCGTCGCGGCCCGCGCCAACGAGCGGGAGGCCACCGGCGACCCCACGGCGCACGCCGAGGTGCTGGCCATCCGCGACGCGGCCGCCGCCCTGGGCGACCGCCGCCTCCGCGACGCCACGCTGGTGGTCACGCTCGAGCCGTGCCCGCTGTGCGCCGGCGCGGTGTGGGCGGCCCAGGTGGGCCGGGTGGTGTTCGGCGCCGCCGACCTGAAGGCCGGGGCGATGGGCTCGCTGTACAACGTGGCCGTCGACCAGCGCCTCAACCACACCACCGAGGTGGTGGCCGGCGTCCGTGCCGACGAGGCGGCGGCGCTGCTCACCGCGTTCTTCGCCGCCCGCCGTTGACCGGAAGAAGCGCAGGTCACGGGCCTGGTCTCGCTTCTGCTGTGGGGACCGGAGGTGGTCCGCGGCTAACGTCGGACCCGGAGGGCTGCCAGAGCGGACGAATGGGACGGTCTCGAAAACCGTTGTGGCTGCAAGGTCACCGTGGGTTCAAATCCCACGCCCTCCGCCATCAGGATCGACCCGGGCCCAGCGCCCGGGTCGATCCGCGTCCGGGCCGCTGCGGGAATCGACCTAGATGTTCCGTCGCTGGACGGTCCGTCTTCGGTCTGGCTTGATGTCCGCCGATGGCTCCACCACGCAAGAAGCCGGCGAAGGCCAAGGATCCCGAGATGGTGCTGCTGGGCAAGCGCCTGCGCGAGCTCCGGCTGGAGCGGTCGCTCACCCAGGAGGCGCTGGCCGACGCGGCGGGCCTGCACTGGACCTACATCGGCCAGATCGAGCGCGGCGAGCGCAACCTGACGGCCAAGAACGTGCTGCGGCTGGAGCGCGGCCTGGGCATCGGGCCGGGCACGTGGTTCGCCACCACGTTCGACGGCCTCAACCAGCCGTCCAGCGGCTGACCACCTCGCCGTCGCGGACGACGCACAGCCCGACCTGGTGCTCGCCGTCGTCGGCCTGGAGCGCGTAGACCTCGACGCCGGTGGTGCGCCCGTCGGGCCCGTCGACGCGCACCAGCACCGAGCCGGTGCCGCGGCGGGCGTCGAGCACGACCCGCTCCACGCCATCGTCGTCGACCACGGCCAGCCGCCGGGTCCGGAGCCGCTGCTCCACGCTGGCGCGCACCACGGCCACCTCGAGCTCGAGCGTGGCCAGGCGCTCGGCCAGCTGGTCGAACCGATCCACGTCCTGGTCCGCCGTCATCGCGCCATCGCACCACAGGGGCACCCCGCGATGCGAGGGATGCTGCTCATGAGAGGCACCCGCACCGACACGGCGTGCGGACCGACGTGGGGTCCGCCCCGAACTGGGTCATGGAGGTGCTCCTCGGTGCCGGTCGCCGGTCGGAGCGGGGCGGCCTCCGAACAACGACGATTCGTCTAGTTGCCCACCCATGGTTCGCCGAGCAGGGCAGCCCTGTCAAGGCCCGAGCGCAGAGCAGGGCGGCGCCGCCGAGCCGAGGCGCTGGCGATCGGGGCCCGGACGCGCAAGGGAGCACCCGGATCCGGGCGGCGGGATGCCCGGTCCGAGTGCTCCCATCGACGCAGCGCCGACCCCGGCGGGAGGGGGCCGACCGCTGCGGATCGTGGCGGCCGGAGCCGCTCGATCAGGTGGCGATCAGGGTGATCAGGTGGTGATCAGGCGTCGACCAGCGCCGTCTGGAGCACGGCCTCGACCTCGAGGACGACCTTGATCTTGTCGCCGACCACGACGCCGCCGCCGTCCATCGGGATCTCGAAGTCCACGCCGAACTCCTTGCGGGAGATCTCGGTCTCGGCGGAGAAGCCCGAGCGGGTGCCGCCCCACGGGTCGGGGTGGACGCCGTTGAACTCCAGGTCGAGGACGACGGACTTGGTCACGCCCTTGATGGTGAGGTCGCCGGTGACCTTGAAGTCGCCGCCGTCGGGCTCCACCGAGGTGCTGGTGAAGGTGAGCTTCGGGTGGTTGTCGACCTCGAAGAAGTCGGCGGAGCGGAGGTGGCCGTCGCGCTGCTCGTCACGGGTGTTGATGGAGGACAGGTCGACCTCGGCGGTGACCGAGGACTCCAGCGGGTTCTCGGCGATGGTGATGGTGCCTTCGAAGGTCTCGAAGTTGCCCTTCACCTTCGACACCATGAGGTGGCGGACGGAGAAGCCCACCTCCGAGTGCGAGGGGTCGATGGTCCAGGTGCCGGCGGGGATCTCGGGGGTGCTCATGGCGGACGCTCCTTGAAGCTTTGATGGTTGAACTGACAATCACCATACCGAACATCGTTGAAGTGTCAACCATTCCCGATCCGGATACACTTCCGCCATGGCCGCGACCGACCTCTCCACCCCCGTCCGGTGGCTCACCGACACGGAGCAGCAGGCCTGGCGCGCGTTCATCAGCGGATCCCGCCGCCTGCTGGAGGCGCTCGACGCCGACCTGAAGGCGCAGGGCCTCACCCACGACGACTACGGCGTGCTCGTGGCCCTGTCGGAGACCGACGGCGGACGCCTGCGCATGGCCGAGCTCGCCGACCTCTCGGTCGAGTCGCGCAGCCGGCTCTCCCACCACATCAGCCGCCTCGAGAAGCGCGGCCTCGTCGCCCGCGAGGGGTGCCCCGACGACCGCCGTGGCACCTGGGCCGTGCTCACCGCCCAGGGACGCGCCACCATCGAGGCCGTCGCCCCCCACCACGTGGCCGGCGTGCGGGAGTACTTCCTCGACGCCATCTCCCCCGAGGAGCTGGCCACCATCGGCACCGCGTTCGGCCGGGTCAACGACCAGCTCGGCCCGGGCGGCGCCTGCCTGGGCGAGACGTGCCCCGGCACCGGCGGTCCCACCGCCCCCTGACCCACCGGGTTCGCGGCCGTCGCCCCTAGCCTGCGGGGACCATGGATCCCTCGGGCATGTACCGCATGATGATGGCCGACTCGTCGGTCAAGCAGGCCACGCTGACGCCGGGCCTCATCCGCCGCGTCTGGACCTTCGCCCACGCCTACCGGTCGCGGGTGTTCGCCTTCCTCTTCGTCACCGTGGTCATCGCCTTCCTCGGCCTGGTCCCGCCGCTGCTCATCAAGGCGATCATCGACGACGCCGTCCCCAACAAGGACGACGGCCAGGTCACCCTCCTCGCCGGGATCATGGTCGGCGTCGCCTTCGCCGTCGCCATCATCGGCATGGTCGAGCGGTACCTGTCGGCCACCATCGGCGAAGGCCTCATCTACGACCTGCGCTCCGCGCTGTTCGACCACGTCCAGCGCCAGCCCATCGCCTTCTTCACCCGCACCCAGACCGGCGCCCTGGTGAGCCGGCTCAACAACGACGTCATCGGCGCCCAGCGGGCGGTCACCGGCACGCTCGGCACCGTCGTCTCCAACATCGTCACGCTGGCCCTGACCCTGGGCGCCATGTTCTTCCTCAGCTGGCAGCTGACGCTCCTCGCCCTCATCCTGCTGCCGCTCTTCCTGCTCCCCGCCAAGCGGGTGGGCCGTCGCCTGTCGGGCATCACGCGCAGCGGCTTCGACCTGAACGCCTCCATGAACGCCACCATGACCGAGCGCTTCGGCGTGTCCGGCGCCCTGCTGGTCAAGCTGTTCGGCCGCCACGAGGACGAGGCCGCCAGCTTCTCGGACCGGGCGGGCAAGGTGCGCGACATCGGCGTGCAGAGCGCCATGTACTCCCGCACGTTCATGACCGCGCTCACCCTGGTGGGCGCCGTC
>CALANQ010000310.1 GCA_937926025.1 uncultured Acidimicrobiales bacterium | reverse complement strand
CCGATGACCGTGCGCGACGAGAAGGCCAAGACCCTGGCCGAGGCGCTGGACTTCTCCAAGCGGCGGGAGCCGGTGACGCTGCCCGACGTGGCCAAGCCCGAGATCCACGCCTGCAACAACCCGAACCACGTGGCCTAGCCACGGGCCAGACCGGGCCGGGCCGGCTCGCCCGGCTCGGCTACGGCGCCTCGGTGGTCTCCGTGGTGGGCACGGTGGTGGTGGGGGCCTCGGTGGTGGGCGCGGCCGTCGTCGGCGGCGCCGTGGTGGGTGCTTCGGTGGTGGGCGCCGCGCCCGTGGTGGGGGTGGTCGGCTGCGAGGTGGTGGTGTCGTTTGACGGCGTGTCGTCGTCGTTGCTGCGCACCACCAGGAAGGCGATGACGCCGACGGCGATGGCCAGCAGGATCACGATCGCCACGATGAGCCCGGTGCTGGAGCCGCCGCCCTTGGCCGGATCGGTGGCCGGCCGGGCCGCAGCCGGGGCCGGGTGGAGGTCCACACCGCAGCTCTTGCAGAACTTGTCGGTGTCGGTGATCTGCGCCCCGCAGTTGGAGCAGAACTGGTTCACGACGGCGCCCTCCCGGCCTCTGGTGTCGGTCCGAGCGTAGGGGTCGCCGCCGAACTCCTCGTGGACGCCGCGACCGCCTCGGGCAAGATTCGCCCCATGATCGACCCTGGGACGCGGACCGACGACGAGGTGGCCGCACTGGCCCACGCCAGCTACGTGGAGTTCTCTCGGGAGACGGCCCGCTGGTCAGGCTCGGCCGGCGAGCTGGTCGAGCGCGACGGCTACCTGCTGTACGCAGCGGGCTCGGACTTCCCCGTCAGCATGAACGGGGTGGTCCGGCTCGACCCTGCGGCACCGGCCGGCGAGGTGATCGCCGCCGCCGACGCCTGGTTCGGCGAGCGGGGCCGGGGCTACTCGCTCACCACCGACGGGTACGGCGACGGCGAGCCGGACCTGGTGGCCGAGGCCGAAGCCCGCGGCCTGCTGAAGCTCATGCACACACCGGCCATGGTGTGCGACGCCCGGCTGGCCGACGGCGCCGCGCCCGACGGGGTCGAGCTGCGGCTGGCGTCATCGGCCGACGACATCGCCGCCTTCGTGGCCGTCAACGACGCGGCCTACCAGACGCTGGGGATGCCGGAGGGGGTCATCGCCGCCGCCGTGACCGCCGCGGACCGGGTCCTCGCCCCGCACGTCCGCACCGCGATCGCGTGGGAGGGGACCACGCCGCTGGCCTGCGCCCAGATCGTGCTGAGCCACGGGATCGCCGGCGTCTACTACGTGGGCACCGTGGAGGCGGCCCGGGGCCGAGGCCTGGCCGAGCTGGTCACCCGCACCGTCACCAACCTGGCGTTCGACCTGGGCGCCGGCTTCGTCATCCTCCAAGCCTCGACCATGGGCGACCCCATCTACCGGCGCATGGGCTACCGCGAGATCTCCCGCTACACCACCCACACCCGCTTCACCTGACCAGGGCCCTGGGCAAGGGTTCTGTAACCAGATATGGTTACACGATGATCCACGAGCTCATCCGGGACGTGCGCCTCCGCAACGGCCTCTCCGTGCGCGGGCTCGCCCGGATCTCCGACGTCTCCCCGGCGACGGTGGACCGCCTCGAGCACCAGCGGGTGGCGCCGACGAGGTCCGTCGAGCAGATCCTCGCCAGCGTCGGCTGCCGCCTCGTCGTCCGCGCCGAGCGCATCGACGAGCCGCCCCTCACCCGGGAGGACCGCCGCAGCCTCGCGTTCCACCGCGCCGTCGCCCAGCGGCTGCTGGCCGATCCCGCCTCCCTCCGGGCGAAGGCCCGGACCAACCTGGCCACCATGCGTGCCGCCGACAGCCACGGGCGGTCCACGAGCTACTTCGATCGGTGGGAGCAGCTGCTGGACGGGCCCGAGGCCGACCTGCTCGCGGTCCTCCTGCGCGAGACCAGCGAGGCTCGGGATCTGCGGCAGGTCACCCCGTTCGCCGGGGTGCTCTCACCGGAGGAGCGGGCAGCGATCTTCGATCCGCGCGGTGCCGCCCGTGCGACGTGACCAGCTCGAGCACGCGATCCGGGCGGTCACCGACATCCTGGGCGAGGACGCCGTGATCGTCATCGGGAGCCAGTCCGTGCTCGGCTCCTACGAGGTCGACCAGCTGCCGCCGGTGGCCACCCTCTCCGTGGAGGTCGACGTGCTGCCGCTCGACGATCCGACGGAGGAGAAGGCCGACCGGATCGACGGTGCCATCGGCGAGGGGTCGTCGTTCCAAGAGCTCCACGGCTTCTACGTGCAGGGCGTCGGCCAGCGGACGGCCAGCCTCCCCGACGGGTGGCGGGATCGGCTGGTACCCGTCGCCAGCGACGCGACCCGCGGACGGACCGGGCTCTGCCTCGAGATCCACGACCTGTGCATCTCGAAGCTCGTCGCCGACCGCGACAAGGACCGTGCCTTCTGCGCAGCGGTCATCGAGCACGGCCTGGCCTCGGTGACCGTGCTGCGGGCCCGCCTCGACGCCACCGATGTCGCCCGCGACGTCCGGCGGCGCATCGAGCAGCGGCTGGATCAGGCGGCCCGGATCTCGTAGGCGCAGTGCTGGTCGCCGGCCACCAGGTGCTTGGTGCGCTCCACGGTGGTGCCGGGCAGGACGGCGCGCAGGAACTCGATCTCGCTGCTGCACGCCTGGCCGTAACGACGGGCCACCGTGGCGATGGCGCAGTTGTGCTCCACCACCCGGTAGGTGCCGGTCCCGGTGCGCTCGGCGGTGGCGAGGTACCCGTCCTCGTCGAGGATCTGGGCCACCTCCCGCACCTTGCCGCCGAGCGTGGCCCGGGTGGCGATGCGCTCCCGACCACGGCGGATCCGCTCGTCGCGCCGACGGGCGAAGATGCGGTCCACCACCGACGCGTCCTCGTCGTCGAGGTAGCCGAGCAGCTCGTTGGTGAGGGCGCCGTACGCCTTCGGGAACAGGGCGTCGGCCAGCTCCGTCACCCGGTACGTGAGGCGGGGTCGACCCCGCTCGCCCGGTGCCCGGGGCTGCTCCTGGGCCTCCACCAGGCCCTGCTCGGCCAGGGCCTGGAGGTGCTGGCGGGCGCCGCTCACGGTCATGTCCAGCAGCTCGGCCACCTCGTCCACGGTGGCGTCGTCGAGGCGGCGCACCCCGTAGAGCACGACCCGTCGGCCTGCGGGCAGCGGCGGGGCCACCGTCACCTCGCCGGGCGACGACGCCGCCGGACGGGAGGTGCGGGTGGGGCTCATGGCCGGTCAGCGTAGGGAAGCAGCAGGTGGCTGTCGCCGAACTCGTGCCACAGGTAGCCGTGCTCGAACGCCTCCCGGTAGGCGATGAGCAGGGCGTCGCGGCTGGCGACCGCTTCGAGCATGGCGAGGTGGGTGGCCTCCGGCTCGTGCCAGCCGGTGATGAGCCCGTCGACCGCCCGCACCCCCCGGGCCGGGGTGATGACCACGTCGGTCCAGCCGTCGGCCGGGTGGACCCGGCCCTGGGCGTCGGTGGCGGACTCGAGCGCCCGGACCACGGTGGTGCCGGCCGCGATCACCCGGCCGCCGGATGCGTGCACCGCGTTGACGATGGCCGCCGTCGTGGCCGGAACCTCGAAGCGCTCCGCGTAGGGCAGCTCGTGGCCCTCGAGCGACGACACGCCTGTGTGCAGCGTGATGGTGGCGAGGCCCACCCCTGCGGCCACCAGCCGGGCGACCACGTGGTCGGTGAACGGCCGCGACGCACTGGGCATCTCGGCGCTGCCGGGCCGTGAGGCGAAGACGGTCTGGTACGCCGACAGCGGCCAGTCCTCGGGCACGTAGGAGTAGCGGATGGGGCGGCCGTGGCGGCGGAGCGACGCCGCCACGTCGGTGCCGCCAGACGGGACGGCCAACCAGAGCCGATCGGACCCCGGCGCCGGCCGGAGGAGGTGGACGGCCGCCTCGGCGTCGAGCCGGGCCGTGGTCGGGACCGGTGCCAGGCGCAGCGGCCGCGTCGCACCGGACGCGGTGCGCTCGCGGGGCTCCACCATCCAGAGCCCGCCCGGCAGCTCGGTCGACACGTGGAGCACGATCGTGGACCCATCGTCGAGCCGGGCGTCGACCGCCGCCGCGACGGTCCCCGAGGTGTTGGCCACGATGAGGTCGCCCGGGGCGAGCATCGACGGCAGCTGGTCGAAGGTGGTGTGCACCGGGGCGGCGGTGCCCGGCGACACCATTAGGCGGACGCCGTCGCGGGCGGTGCCGCGAGCCTCGGGCGGCTCGTGCGCCTCGTGGGCGGGGTCCAGCGCGAAGCCCAACGGCAGCGGCGGACCGAAGTCCACCGGCGGCGCCTCGGCGGTGACCAGCGCGGTCACCGGACCAGCTCCTGCGCCCGGTAGCGGCCGCTCGGCAGCGAGCCGTCGATGAGCCGCCGGAACCCCGGCACCGCGGCCTCGGGCCCGGGGAGGTCCGACAGGTCCTCGTCGGGGAAGGCGGACCGGTGGAGCTCGGTGTCCAGGTCTCCAGGGTCGACGGCCAGCACCCGCCACGTGGGGTGCTCGGCCGCCAGGATCATGCTGGCGTGGTCCAGCGCCGCCTTGGACGACCCGTAGCCGCCCCAGTGGTCGTAGGGCTCCACCGCCGCATCGGACGAGACGTTGACGACGGTGGCACCGTCGCCCAGCTGGTCGGCCAGCGCGGCCACCAGGGCCATGGGAGCCACCAGGTTCACCTCGAGGGTGCGCAGGTAGGTGGCGGGGTCCAGGTCGACCAGGGCGGGCAGCGGGCTGGCGCCGAGCGTCGAGGCGTTGTTGACGACGAGGCGCACGGTGCCGGTCGCCCGGGCGGCGTCGGCGAGCGCCCGGCGGTGGTCCGGGTCCGCCACGTCGCCGGCCACGGCCACGACCTTGGCGCCGTGGCCGGCGGTCGACTCGATGGCGTCGGTCGCGTCGGCCAGCAGCTCGGGGCGGCGGGCGTCGATGACGAGCGACCACCCGTCGGCGGCGAGCGAGCGGGCCAGCTCGAGGCCGAGGCCCTGGCTGGCGCCGGTGATGACGGCGACACGTTGCATGGCGGTTCCTCCGATGGGTTGCCCGCTCAGGATCTCACGGGATGCCCAAAACAACAAGCATCAGCTGTTTTTATTTCGGGTTAAGGACGGGAACCGGTCCCAGGCACCTGTTCGGGCCGCTGGGTTACGTTCCGTCGATGGCCGACGAGCACGGGCACGACCACGGAGGCGGCGGCCACGCGCACTCCCACGCATCGATCCGATCCGGCGAGCGCCACAAGGGGAAGCTCTTCACCGCCTTCTGCGTGCTGGCCGCGCTCATGCTCGTGGAGATGGTCGCGGGCATCGTCACCGGGTCCCTCGCCCTGCTGTCCGACGCCGGGCACATGCTCACCGACGTGCTCGGGCTGGGGATGGCCCTCGCCGCCATCCAGCTGGCCAGCCGCGGGTCGAAGCGGTCGCAGAACACCTTCGGGCTCTACCGCCTGGAGATCCTCGCCGCCCTCGCCAACTCCGTCCTGCTCTTCGGCGTGGCGTTCTACGTGCTGTACGAGGCCGTCAACCGCATCGGCGACCCCGTCAAGATCGACGCCGGTCCCGTCCTGGTGGTCGCCGTGCTCGGCCTGGCCGCCAACCTCATCGCCTTCGCCCTCCTGCGAGAAGGCGCCAAGGAGAGCCTGAACGTGCAGGGGGCCTACCTCGAGGTCCTGGCCGACACCCTCGGATCGGTGGGCGTCATCGTCGGCGCCATCACCATCTCCCTCACCGGGTGGACCTGGGTCGACCCGGTCGTCGGCGTCGCCATCGGCATGTGGATCCTGCCCCGCACCTGGAAGCTCGGCGGCCAGGCGGTGCGGGTCCTCGTCCAAGCGGCGCCGCCCGAGCTCGACATCGGTGCCGTCGCCGCCGACCTGGCCGCGGTCACCGGCGTGGTCGACGTCCACGACCTCCACGCGTGGACCCTGACCTCGGACATGGAGGTGGTTTCCGCCCACCTCATGGTCACCACCGGCACCGACGCCCACGGGGTGCTGGACCAAGCCCGGGCGGTGCTGGCGGAGCGCTACGGCATCGACCACGCCACGCTCCAGGTCGAGCCCGAAGACCACCGAGGGTGCGACGACGTCAACTGGTAGTGACCCCGTGCGCCACATGAGTCGCACTTCGGCCCGAACCGTGGACAGCCCGGGCGGCGGCCAGTAGACCTGCGTTCCCCGCCGACGCCGTCCCCCGGCCCCGGCGCCCTCGACCGCTGCGCGCGGTCCTCCTCGCCGGTCGCCGGCCTTCCCCTTCGTCGAACCGTCCCGCCGGGAGACCCGTCGGGCGAGGAGAACCCATGTCCCTCCCGTTCCTGCGGCCCGCGGCCGCCGTGGCCGTGCTGGCCACGTCGCTCGCCGCCGTCGCGCTCCGTCCCCTGCCGACGTCCGCCACGCCCCACTCCTTCACCGAGCCCGTGTTCAGCGCCGACGCCCGCGGCGACATCGTCACCATCGGCAACGTCACCACCACGTGCGACCCCACCTACCGGAACGACCAGTGGTCCGCCGCCGAGTCCGCGGCCGCGTGCAACGGCGCCCGCACCGGGGCCACCGGCCTCGCCCGGTTCGACGGCGCCGCCCTCCCGCCCATCAACAACCGGTTCTCCATGCAACCGGTCGACGTGGACTCGGACCCGTCCACCTTCTCCTCGTCCACCGCCGAGCTGCGGATCCCCGCCGGCGCCACCGTGCTGTGGGCGGGCCTCCACTGGAACGCCGCCACCGCCGTACCGGCGGCCGAGCAGCTCTACGGCTCCGGCGACACCGATCCGCCCCCGTCCGCGGCCGACCGGTTCCGGGTGCGCCTGTCCACGCCGGGATCCTCGGGCTACGCCACCCTCGACGCGGCGCCCGCCGACGGCACCACGCGCGACACCTGGGACGACACCAACCCCGGCGGCACCACCTCCTACGCCGCCTACGTCGACGTCACCGGCCTGGTGAAGGCCGGCGGCCCGGGCCGCTACGGCGTGGCCGACATCCAGTCGTGCCGCGGCTTCGGCGGGTGCTTCGGCTCGTGGTCGCTCACCGTCGCCTACCCCGACGAGACCCAGCCGGCCCGCAACCTCAACGTCTGGCACGGCTGGCAGCTGACCACCCCCACCGTGGCCCGCGGGGCCCAGGAGTTCGAGGTCACCGGCCTCACGCCGCCGCCCCGGGGACCGGTCAACGCCCGCATCGGGGTGGTCCAGGCCGACGGCGACCGGGGCCTCGGACCGGACTCGCTGGACATCTCCTCGCCATCGAGGCCCACCTGGAGGACCTTCGCCGTCCCGGACCGGCCGCTCGCACGCGGCGAGGACGACTGGTTCAACAGCACCATCAACACCTTCGGCCAACGGCGGCCCGCCGGCGACGCCAGCCCCAACCACCTCGCCAACCTGAACCAGGACATCGCCCTGGTCCAGACCGATCAGGTGATCGGCAACGGTGACACCTCGGTCCGGTTCCGGGTCCAGACCGCCGGCACCGAGAGCCTCTACAGCCAGGTCGTCCACAGCGCCGTCGACCTGTACGAGCCCGAGATCGGCATCACCAAGACGGTCACCCCCACGGACCCGGTGGCCGCCGGCGAGGAGGTCACCTGGACCCTGGCCGTCACCAACACCGGCATCGACCCCATCCGGCGGGCCGCGATCACCGATCCGCTGCCCGACGGGCTCACCTACGTGCCCGGCTCCATCCGCTACGCCGCGGGCGGACCGGCCGACCTCCTCGGACCCAAGAGCGACGGGCCCGGCGACGACCAGGCCGAGTGGGACCCGGCGACGCGCACCCTGACGTTCCGGGTGGGCGCAGGAGCCGACGGCACCACAGGCGGGACGCTGGGCCTCGACCCGGCGCCCGACGGCTCCCACCGGCTCACCATCACGTTCCGCACCCGCGTCGACGGACCGCCGGACCGCACCGTCACCAACACGGCCCGGGCTCGGGGCGAGGGCCGCGAGCTCGACGACCCGTTCGGGCCCACCGAGACCACGGCAGAGAGCCGGGCGGCGGTCACCGCGGCATCCGAAGCGGATCTCGGCATCACCAAGACCGACGGCGACGCCGTCGTCCGCAAGGTCGGCGACCGGTTCACCTACGGGCTCACCGCCACCAACGCCGGGCCGTCGCCGGCCACCGGGGTGATGCTCACCGACCCGCTCGACCCGCGCCTGCGGTTCGTGAGCTCCGACGACGGCTGCACCGCCGACGACCTCACCGTCACCTGCCCGGTCGGCGACCTGGCCCCGGGCGGGTCGGCGCCGAGGACGTTCGTGGTCGAGGTGACCGACCTGCCCGGCCCCGGCAACGAGATCCCCAACGTGGCCACCGTCGACGGCGACCAGACCAACCCCGACTGCGCGGACCCCACGCCGGAGGCCCGCTGCAACCGGGCCACCGAGGAGACGCCGCAGCCCGTCGTGGACCTGGGCATCACCAAGAGCGACGGCGACGCCGTGGTCGCCAAGGTCGGTGACCCCGTCACCTACCGGCTCGAGGTCCGCAACGCCGGACCCGACGACGCCACCGGCGTCGCCATCACCGACCGGCTCGACCCCCGCCTGGCGTTCGTCTCCTCGGAGACCTGCGCGGCGAAGGGCCGCGACGTGACGTGCCCCATCGGCCACCTCCCCGCCGGCGCCACCGCCACCAGCATGCCGAGCCCGGGCCGCGGCATCGGCTCG